>CAZAZP010000020.1:0-18897 GCA_964489695.1 uncultured Erysipelotrichaceae bacterium
ATGGTCCTTTTTTTAACAAGCTAGATTTAAAGATAATTATACATTTCTACATATAGTTTGGCGGATTTTTCCCAACTAACATCCTTTTGCATCGCTGATTTTTGCAAGGATTTAAAATCAGTTTTATTTTCATAATATAAATTGACCGCCAATTTTAAGACATGGAATAAATCTTCTTCATTAAAACCCGTAAAGCTAAAGCCAGTCCCGGTTTTTTCAAATTGATTATAAGGAGCGACGGTATCTTTTAATCCGCCTGTTTCCCGCACGATGGGTAAAGTGCCATAACGCATCGCAATTAACTGTGAAATTCCACAAGGCTCAAATAAACTTGGCATTAAAAATAAATCACAACCCGCATAAATCTGATGAGCTAAGGGTTCGTTGTAACCACGATAAAATACCATCCGCCGGCGGAAACGATATTCTATTTGTTGTAAATTATATTCATAATCGCTATCGCCACTACCTAAAACGATTAATTGAATATCAAGTCCCATAATGTCTTTAATCCGATTAATGACTAACTGGACCCCTTTTTGCCAGGTTAAACGCGTAACAAGCCCCACCACACAAACCGCTTTATCAACCCGTAAACCTAGTTGTTTTTGTAAAGCTGTTTTATTTAACACCTTTTTACTTAGTTGGCGCTCATTATAGTTTACAACCAAGTTGCTATCAGTACTTGGATCAAGTTTATCAACATCAATACCATTGATAATTCCCCAAAGATCAGCTTTACGCTGACCTAACACAAACTCCATATTCTCACCTAATTCACTACCTAAGATTTCATGAGCGTATGTCAAGGAAACTGTATTGATTTTTTCTGAATATAGAATTGCTGCTTTCATGAAACTAATCATATCTTGGTGAAAGGCTAAGGTACCATTATGATAGTAAGATAAAGGTAAACCTAAACAAGAAGTTAAAATTTCTTTTGGAAAATTTCCTTGATAGGCTAAATTATGAATCGTAAAAACGTATTTCGTGTCAGACAGTTGATAGTAATCCTTCCCTAACACCGCCATCATCCCAGTATGCCAATCATGAGCATGAATAATATCTGGTTGATATTTGAGTGTTTCTAATAGTTTAAATACCGCGTGTTGGAAAAAAGCGAATCGTTCGCCATCATCAGCGTAACCATATAAATTTTCTCGTTCAAAATAACCTGCATGCTCAATAAAATAAGTGGTAATTCCAGCATTTTCATGCGCGAAGACCCGGACTTGATGATTATATTTCGCCACTTGTAATTTAAACTTCGTTACTAGGCTAAATTTATCAAAGTATTTTTCAATAATTTCACCATAAAGCGGTAAGACAATCTTCACTTCTAGTCCTTGTTTGACCAAAGCAGCTGGCAATGAACCAATAACGTCGGCTAAGCCACCACTTTTAATATACGGTAAGCCTTCCGCAGCAACCATTAAAACTTTTTTCATATTTACTCCTATAGATTATCGCGCCGGTTAATATAAATGGGCTTTTCCTTTTTCCCGATAATCTCTTTTTGTTGGTAAATTTTAGCATGTTTATCCACAATACAGCTAGATATTTTTACATCGTGGCCAATTTGAGCATAAGGTAAAATAATTGAATCTTTTACCACCGCACCAGTTTCGATAATCGCATTACGGCCAATTACACAATTTTTAACAGTGCCATTAATTACTGAGCCATTAGCCACTAGAGCTTGGGAAACTTGAGCTTTATCACCATAATAGACTGGTACTGAATCATTAGTTCGAGTATAAATAGGCCAATTTTCATCAAATAAATCACTAGCTGAATTATTTATTAAGGACATATTAGCTGAGTAATAAGACTGTAAGTCCCGAATAGCTAAACAGGTGCCTGCAATCGGATAACCAACCATAACTAAATCATAAATATGTTCCGCTAAAATATTTTTAAACCAATAAATAGAACTTAAAGCATTAGCTTTATGACATAAATCCAAAAATAAACTTTTCTTTAAAATGTAACATTCCGTTGAAATCTTACGGTGACTAGCTTGGCCCCGATTGGTCGAGATATCGACAATCCGACCCATATCATTGGTAATTAAGGCCTGACAACCATGAAATTGTTTATCCGCTTGATCAGTTTCTTTATATAAGAAAGTCACATCCACCCCACTTTTTTCGTGCGCTACTAAAACTTCTTTAAAATTTTGTAAATAAACAAAGTGACTAGGAGCGATTATGACATGATCAAAGTCATTTTCAATAATATAGTTCTCATTTTGTAAGTAAGCTTGAATATCAGTATTATAGATGGTTGAAGTAATTTCCTTTTCACCATACATCACCCGTAATTTACCATGTTTAGAGTTAATGTTGTATTGTTGCCCCATCCCCACATGTTCAAAAACTGAGCGCGGTTTTTCCTTCACATAAACATGAATTAAGCTTACATCAGAATTAGTAAAATTAGAAATTGGAAAATCAATTAACCGATAACGACCAATAAAGGAAACACTGCTAAATGGTCGATGTTGGCTGATGCCTTCAATCCGAACATCATCACCTTCAAAACTGATAATTCCCATTGCTCGTGCCATTAGATGCGCTCCTTTGCTATTTGATTAGTTACTAGTAAAATTTCTTCACCGGCTGGATCACCGTAGTTTTCCGCTGTTAAACAGAGGTTTTCCATCACGACCGCTCGATTGACCGAAACACCAGCGCGAATTCTCACGCCCTCATAAATTACGCTATCATTGACGACAGCTCCCGCTTCAATCACCACGCGGGCAGAAATTACAGAATTATTAACTTCACCTTTAATAATTGCTCCTTGATTAATGAGTGAATTTTTAACCGTTGCTTGACCACAGATTTGATGAGGTGGCATGGCTTGATCTTCACTATAAATCTTCCAACCAAAATCGCGAATGATTAAACCACTATTAGGATCAAGTAAATCCATATGAGCTTCCCAAAGGCTATCAACGGTTCCAACATCTTTCCAATAACCTTGGAAACGGTAAGCCACCAACTTTTTTTGTTCAGCTAGTAAAGTCGGAATGATGTTTTTACCAAAGTCATGACTAGAATCAGATTTAATCTCATCTTCTAATAAAGCTTGTTTTAAAACTGACCAATTAAAAATATAAATTCCCATTGAAGCCAGATTACTCTTCGGATTAGCAGGTTTTTCTTCAAATTCGATAATCGTGTCATCTTCTGCCACGTTCATAATTCCAAATCGACTTGCTTCTTTTAATGGCACTTCTAAAACTGCGATACTAACATCCGCTTTTTTATCTTGATGATTTTTTAACATCCAGGAGTAATCCATCTTATAAATATGATCACCCGATAAGATTAAAACATATTCTGGCTTTTGGGTCTCAATAAAATCAATGTTTTGGCTAATAGCATCCGCCGTACCACGGTATAAACCAAAGCCATCCTCTTTTTCTCGTGGTGGTAAAACATAAACTCCGGCATCTCGCGCATCTAGACCCCAACGTGAGCCGACTGCAACATACGAGTTTAAAAATATATTTTCATATTGGGTTAAAATTCCGACGACATTAATGCCAGCATTTGAGCAATTACTGAGTGGAAAATCGATAATTCGATACTTTCCCCCAAACATGACAGCTGGTTTGGCGACACGTTCGGTTAAATTATACAGGCGTGTTCCGCGACCTCCAGCTAAAATCATTGCAATTATTTCGTGACTAGCCACTAATTAAACTCCTTTCTGATATTATTGCTTCTTTCCTTTATCTTATCATGATTAGTTCAATAAAGAAACCGCTTACACTGATATTTTTAGGCTATTACCTAATTCATGGTTCTTGGCAAGCTCGCTATTTACTGATACAATGAGCGTAATCTAAAAAACTATGATGAAACATCTACTTGAGCTTAAATCTGCGCTGAAGATTGCGCAAAAACAAAATCCGATTCCGGTTAACTACTATATACCGGATATTTGGGATGCTGCTAAATTACAATTATCAACTAATGAAAACAAAACAGGTTTAATTAAAGTTAATCCTTACCAATTTTTAGAGCAAACTATCGATTGGATTTTAGCGCAGAAATTACCCACAAAACTTGATTACTTACGTCCCTATTACGATAATCATCCCCTCAAAGCCACTGAACGAAATGGTAATTGGCTAAAAAATAAAATCATTTATTCGCTTTTAATTCGGACTTCGACTGCTTTTGATCATGACCAAAATGGTCATTTAGAATTATGCAATACTAGTGGTTTTAAAGAAACTGGTACGTTTGTTAAAACGCTGGCTCTTTTACCCTTTTTAAAATTATTAGGAGTTCAAGTAATTTATCTTTTACCCATTTTTAAAACATCCAAAACTAATAAAAAAGGAGAAGCTGGTTCACCTTATGCGGTCGCTGATTTTTTTCAACTCGATGCAGATTTAGCTGACCCAATCGTCGGACCTGATTTTTCAATAGAACAACAATTTAAAGCCTTAATTGAGGCTTGTCATTTACTAGATATTAAAGTTACGATAGATATTATCCCACGCACTAGTAGTATTGACTCTGATTATTTAATTAGTCACCCTGAGTGGTTTTATTGGCTAAAAAAAGCTGATTTAACTCAATATCAACCGCCAATTGTAGCGGACCTAAAAGGTCCCGTTGTTGCTGAAAAAAGTCATTTTCCCGCCTTGTTTTCTGCTCCAACAACCCAAACTTTTTTAAAGCTCTTTCAGCCTGACCCAAAAACCTTAAACCCAACAAAATGGCAACAGTTAGTTGACCAATATCAAGCAAACCCGACTTATTCGCCTCTAAAACTTTATGAAGAAATCTTTGGTTTAACCGTTGCATCAGCTTTTTCTGATAATATCAATGATCCCCAACCAGTTTGGTCAGATGTTACTTACTGGCGCTTATTTTTAGATCATCCGAAAAATTCCACCCCCTATTTAAAACGGTATCGCTTAACGCCAGCACCCTATCTATTATTTGACGTTGCTAAAAGTTCACTTAATCCTGGCTTATTACCTAATTGGCCTCTTTGGGAATTATTAAGTGATATTTTACCTTTTTATCAAACAAATTATGGTATTGATGGCGCAAGAATTGATATGGGACATGCTTTACCCAAACAGTTAAATGCCTTAATCATTCAAAAAGCTCGCCAAGTAAATCCAAATTTTGCGTTAATCGCGGAAGAACTGAATCCTTATAATGCTAAAATAGTCAAAAAACAAGGTTACCAAGTCGTAATTGGTAATGGCTTTGTCCAAATTCCTTATCTTGCAAGTTTTGGATTACACGAATTCTTTTATCAAAGTAAATATTTTGCTTTACCCATCTTAGTTGGTGGCGAAACTCACGATACTCCCCGTTTAGCTGCGTTTCCAGGCGGATTTGCGGTTGCCTACTTAATTACCTTATTAAGCTATTTTACAGTTAATGGCGTGCCCTTTATCAATTCAGGCCAGGAGTTAGGCGAAACTAGTCCGATGAATCTTGGTTTGGGTTTTAATGATCCAAGTTTAATTCCCGTCGCGAGTAAAAAACAGCCAACGATAAAACTCGCCTTATTTGACTATGTGGCCTTTGATTATACGTGGTTATACCGGTGGAACATGGCTTTAGGTATTAACGATGTTTTAAAGTGGCGAAAAAAATATCTGAGTGCACTGTATCGACCCAATCAAAGTTATTATTTAAACTTTGATCATATGCGCATTCCAGCTTTAGGTGTCGCATTAACAAGACAAAAAAGCTTACTCTTAGTTGTCGCCCACACGGAACAACAACACGCCAATGACATCACTTTGCACTTAGCTAATTTACCAGCCAAGTTTTTAAAACAACCCAAAATAACCTTAGTGTATTCAAATAAAAAAACTGCTGGTAGTACCTTTGACTTAAATGATAGCTTATTAACCATCAAGTTTGAACCAACTGAATTTATGTTAATTGAATTTATAATTCCTTAATTATTGAGCTAAAATCGTTAAACTAATGGGGGCTAATCCAATCTTAGAAACAGCTTTAAGTTCCGTTTTACCTGTTTTATCAAATAATAAATCCGCTGGTTGACTAAATTCATAAGTCACCACATGTTTAGTTGGGTTAAAGAAAATAAACAATTGTTTATAATACAAATAATTAATATCATTTAATTGATACAGCAATAATTGGTGTGGTAACTCGGTAAAGCTAACTCGTTTTAAAAACGCAGCGGTGTTTACATCCAAAAATAGTTGGCTAGTTTGGCGGAATTCTAATAAAGCTTGATAATACTCTTTCACACCCTGATAGTGGTGGAGCTGAGTATAATTTAATTGGTTGACTAAATCACCACTTCGATAAGAATTAAAGACATGTTGTTTACTGCGACAGCCTTCTTGACCAAGTTGAAAAAAGATAATACCTAAAGAAACTAATTGGCTCCCAATAACTAATTTTTGGCGGTCAATTTTTTCTTGGTGACTATCCGCTGGACAAGCTAGTTCAATTTTATCCCAAAGAGTATAATTATCATGACATTCCACATAACTAATACTTTGGCGCGAACTTTGAAATAAATAGGAAAGCTCAGCTGGATCAGCATTAGCTAATAAAGCGGCACGAAAAGCTCCAAGGTAACTGATATCACCTAAACAGTAACCCGCTAAGTGTGAAGTTTCTAAGGCAGTTGGCCCTTTAACGTGGTCACGATAAAAATCATTAAAGAAACTAAGACCAGGTAACTGCGCTGCATTTGCCAGCGTGGCGCGCTCGCCTTCTGGTAAAGATGTTGGCATATCCCAACCTTCACCATATAACATTAAGTCTGGTTTTAATTGTTTTAACGCTTGTTTAATCACTAACATTGTTTCAATATCCAAAATTCCCATTAAGTCAAAACGGAAACCATCAATATGATAATTAATTACCCAATGCTTTAAGCTATCTAAAATAAATTTCCGAACCATCAGGTTAGAAGAATCGACATCATTCCCACAAAATGACCCATTTGAGACTACGCCATGTTCATTTAAGCGAAAATAATAATACGGCACAATCTTTTCAAAACTACTATTAGCTAAGTCATACATATGATTATAAACTACATCCATATTTACCCTTATCCCATGGCGATGAAACGTCGCGACAACGGTTAAAAACTCTTTAATCCGGGCTAATGGATCAGCAGGATTTGAACTATAAGAACCTTCTAAAGCATTATATTGCACGGGGTCATAGCCCCAGTTATAAAACAAGTCAGGTATTTCTTCATCAATCGTGGCGAAATCATATACCGGCATTAATTGAACGTGGGTATATCCACAGGTAATTAGATAATCCCAACCTACTGGTTTTAAGTCAGCATTAACGCGATTAGCTTCAATTAAACCAAGATATTTACCCTTAGCTTGAATCGTCGTCGCTGGATCACTGGAAAAATCTCGGACCGATAACTCACCAATTACGGCGGCCAAGGTATTATTTAAAACTGGTAAAGCTTGATCATACATTTCAATTTTAAGCTGTGAAAAATCCACGACGCAAGAGTATTCGGCATTAGCGTTTGAACTTACCGCATAAGGATCAATGGTTTCATTGATTTGATTATTCACATAAACTACATAGCGATATAATTGACCATGACAATTTTTTGGTAATTCAACTTGCCAGATTCCATTAGCTTGTCGGTTCATTCGGTAATAACGAGGTTCAGCTTGCGTTAATAACTTTAAACTGACAGCGTGTGCTGTTGGTGCCCACAACACAAATTTCGTTTGATTGTTAGTGATTGTTGCCCCAAAATCTTCCCGATTACTTACATATTCTTGGTTAAAACGTTTAGTTCTAACAATTAAACCATATTCTAAAATACAGGATTGGCCATGTTCTTCATAAATCAGATAACGTTGGCCTAGCTCAATTAAAGCTTCATCAACCGTTAAACGATATTTTTTATAGCCTGCAGACTCTTCTAAAAACTCAGCTGGTAAGATATGTACTTGTTGGTTTTGGTCTTTGAGATAAAATTTCTCACTTTGCCCAGCATAAAAATCTAGCCGAATATAAGCATGAATAATACCATAATTATCTAAAAAAGCCTCAAACCACTGTGTTTTTCGCATTAGATTTAAAAGCCCACAAAGCCCTGTTTACGAATTTGTTTTAAAATTTCATTCCGACGCGGATTTAATTTTATTAACCGTTTAGCTAATATTTCGCTAAAGTCAAATAATTGATCATCAGCTGATGAGCGTTTTTCTGCCACTTGATGAAAAGTTGGTTGATAACTTTGATAATCCAATTCATACGGATAACTATCGGTAAAAATTCGTTGTTCAACTTGCAAGCGTTGTCTTGGCTTTTCAGTATGTTTGATTTCTCCAAAACCCAGTGCTACCACTGGAAATGTTAATAATGGTAAATTAACTAATTCAACTAAGCGCTTGACGTCATTTAAAATAGAACCATAAAAGCACCCACCTAAACCATGACTTTCAAGAGCTAACATAAAATTTTGAGCCATTAAAGCAGCTTCAGTAAAACCTTGAAAAAAACTACCCATTTGATTAATTTGTGAAGCTTTAATCTCACGAGCTTTTAAGATTTCATTATTCCGATAAAAATCCACAATGAATAAGACTAACCCTGGCACATCATTTAATTCTGGCGCTTGACAAATCTCTGCTACCACAGCTTTTCTGGTAGGATTCACGATTTGGATAATTGAAGCGGCTTGTAAATTCGCTGAAGTAGCAGTTTGATTTGCTACTGCAAATAATTCTGCTAGTACTTCTTTTTTAATCGGATTAGGTAAAAGTTCACGATAAGAACGATGGTTTAATTGGATTTTAGTCGTTTCATTCATAATCTATTTTTCCCTTAGTGGTTCAAGTAACCAGATTTCCGTGGCGTATTCAGCAATTGTCCGATCGCTACTAAAGCGCCCACTACTAGCAATATTAACTAAACAACTCTCTGCCCAAGCCATTTGATCATGATATAGTCGTTGTACCGTGGCTTGCGCTTTTAAATAAGCATCAAAATCTGCAAATACCATGAATTCATCATTTTTTAATAATAACTCATCATAAATTAATTTAAATTCCGCTAAATTCGGATGTAAAGACCCATCAATTAACGCTTGGACGACGCGCTGTAAAGTCGCATTTTCTAACATTATTTTTTTTGCATTATAGCCATTAAAACGTTGCGCTTTAATTTCGTCAACTCGTAAACCAAAGATGATATCATGTTCACTACCAAGCGCTTGGTCAATTTCAATGTTTGCCCCATCATAAGTGCCAACCGTAATCGCTCCGTTCATCATGAACTTCATATTACTTGTCCCCGAAGCTTCTTTACCGGCTGTTGAAATTTGTTCTGAAACATCACTGGCATTAATTAAAATTTCAGCAATTGAAACAGAATAATTAGGAATAAAGACTACCCGTAAATAACGTTTTAAATGGGCATCTTTTTCAATAATGCCACTTAAAACATTAATCAATTTAATAACTTCTTTCGCAAATGTATAGTTTGGCGCCGCTTTACCAGCAAAAAAGAAGACTTGTGGATGCATCGTAAAAGCTGGGTTAGTTTTTAATTCTTGCATTAAATAGATAATATGGAAAACCTTAAGTAATTGACGTTTATAAGCGTGGAAGCGTTTCGCGATTGTATCAAAAATCGCTGAAGTATCCAAATTTAATCCTAAGTGTTTGGCAACGTACGCACTCAAAATTTCTTTCCGGGCTTGTTTCACCGCTAAAAAACGTTGTTGTACCGCTCTTTCACGCGAATATGGTAAAAGATTTCTAATTTGCGAAAAATCGTGAATAAAATTGGGACCAATATAATCACTAATCAATTTAGTCAGCTCCGGATTAGAATATACTAACCAGCGCCGGTGAGTTACACCATTAGTTTTATTATGGAATTTTTCTGGATTTAAAACATAAAAGGGATGAAAAATATCTTCCATTAATAAGCGACTATGTAAGGCAGCCACGCCATTGACGGAAAAACTCCCAATGATCGCAAGATGAGCCATATGAACTAAGCCATCTTTAATAATCGCAGTTTGATAAATTTCTTGATCACTAGTATAACGCTCCGCCATATGACTTAAATGGCGCCGGTTAATTTCTTCAATAATCATAAAAATTCGTGGTAGTAGTCGAGCAACGTATTCAACTGGCCATTTTTCTAAGGCTTCAGCTAAAATTGTATGATTCGTATAAGCAAATGTCTGGGTTGTAATCGCCCAAGCCACTTTCCAACTATAATGATGTTCATCCACTAGTAAGCGCATTAATTCAGGGATAGCTAAAACGGGATGCGTATCATTTAATTGAATTACCATTTTTTCAGCAAAATTATCCAGACTTGGATAAACCCGTAAGTGCGCTTTGACTAACGCTTGGAGGCCCGCTGAAACAAAGAAGTATTGTTGTTTTAATCTTAAATAGCGCCCGTGTTCATTACTATCATTAGGATAAACATTTTGGGTAATTTCGCGTAACTCGGTTAAATAAGTTTGAAAATCTTTAGTCACCGGAAGATTATCACTCGGTTCAGCGGTCCAAAGTCGTAAGGTGTTAGTCATTTTAGTCTCATGACCAACAATTGGTAAATCGCAAGGAACAGCTTTAACATACTCCGCTCCTAAGTGGCGAAAACGACTTTTCCCCTTTTCATCAAACGTTATTTCAACTTGGCCCCAAAATGGAACATCCACCGCATGTTTGGGTTTCCGCACTTCCCAAACATTACCTAAGCGTAACCATTGATCAGGCACTTCCACTTGGTAACCATCCACGATCTTCTGTTGAAATAAGCCATATTCATATCGTAATGAAACACCATTACCAGGATAAGATAAGCTAGCTAAAGAATCTAAAAAACACGCCGCTAAACGCCCTAGCCCACCATTGCCTAATCCAGGATCACTTTCTAAAGCTTCGAGTTCATTTAAGTCGATATTTAATTCGGCTAACCCTGTTTTCACCAAATCATAAATGCCTAAATTCATTAAATTATTAGTTAACATCCGGCCTAAGAGAAATTCCATCGAAAAATAATACATTTGTTTTTGACCTTGATTAGCGATTAAATCCTTTTCTTCTTTTAAATGTAAAGAAGCGTGTTCACGGATCATTTCACCTAAAATATCATAACGTTCCATCACGTGAGATTCAGCTAATGATCGACCATATTTTTCCGCTATTTTGCGTTGATAAATTGCTTTAAATTCCGAAATATTTGTAAACATTTTTCACCCTCACTGCCTGTGATTATACCATAGTTCAGCCTGATTGCTAAGTTGTTTCACTGGTAAAGCGGAATAAAAAGTAGATTGCAGCAAACGGAGCAATATTTAAGCTCAGATATTGTTCGAAATTATGACGATAACCAGGGTTTGTGCTTAAAGGGGTAAAATTGGTCATATTACAGCCATGATAAATATCTTTTTCCGAATTTAGTAATTCAAGATATTCACCCGGATATGGTACCCCTAATTCATAACCAGTGTAACTTGCTGGAGTCAGATTAAAGATACAAACCATGACTTCATTTTCAGCTTCACGCACGAAACTAAATATTGATTGAGCTTGGTTATCAGCGTCGATCCAATAAAAACCACCTGTTGTGTAATCTTGCGCAAATAAACTCGAGTGATGTTGATAAATCAAATTAACATCACGGAAATAACGCAGGTAAGCTTGATGAACTGGATAGCGTAATAAATCAAATTGAACTGCCTTCGCTTCACTCCATTCTTCAAAATTGCCAATTTCGTTCCCCATGAAATTTAATTTTTTCCCCGGATGAGCAAACATATAACCAATCAGGTTTCTTAACTGGGAAAATTTATTTTGGTAGTTACCCCAAAGTTTATTAATTAACGAACCTTTCATATGAACCACTTCGTCATGCGAAAATGGCAGTAAGAATCGTTCACTTGGAAAATAAAACATCGAAAAAGTAATTAAGTCGTGATGATATTGGCGATAAATTGGATCTAATTGATAATACTTTAAGGTATCATTCATCCAGCCTAAATCCCATTTATAATCATAACCTAAACCACCTTGGAAAGTTGGTTGAGTCACTCCTTGAAAATCACTACTATCTTCCGCAATTAACATAACTTCTGGGTAGTTTTTAGCTAGTAAATAATTAGTGCGTTTTATAAAGTCTAACGCTCCTTGATTAAGACCCCGACTTTTATCACCTTGCCAATGGAGCATATGGGCCACAGCATCAAACCGTAGACCATCAAAGTGATAATAATCTAACCAAAAAGCAAAGGAGCTCATTAAAAATGATCTCACGATTTCATTCCCTAAATCAAAATTTAGGGTACCCCAGGCATTATTAGCGGCCATCACATCAGGGTATTCATATAAAGGTCGGCCAATAAAATTACGGAGTCCATGTTGGTCTTTAACAAAATGGGCCGGAACAACATCTAAAATAACGCCCAAGCCAGCTTGATGACAAGCATCGATAAAATGCATTAACTCACTTGGTGTACCATAACGCGAGGTTGCCGAAAAATAACCGGTCGCTTGATAACCCCAAGAACCATCAAAAGGGTGTTCAGTTAAAGGCATTAATTCTAAATGGGTAAAGCCATTATCTTTGACATATGGTATTAATTGGTTTAACCAATCAGCCAGACTTTGCCATTTATCCTCAGTTTTCCGCCAAGAACCAAGATGTACTTCATAAATACTCATAGGCAAAGCAAAATTCTTCTCACGTTTTAATAGCCACGCTTCATCATGCCACTGATAAGCGTTTAAATCGACCACGATTGAACTCGTTTTAGGTCTTAGTTCATGGAAAAAACCATATGGATCACTTTTCTCAATCCATCCTTGGTCACTAGTTTCTAATAAATATTTATATAACGCCCACTCAGTTAAACCTGCGATGAAGATTTGCCAAATGCCCCGTTCATCAATTAATTTTAACCAATGATTATGTCCTTGCCAACCATTAAAATCACCAATAACTTGGACATTTTTTACCCCAGGAGCATACACCGTAAAAGTTACACCCGGTTCGGGATTTTTAACTAGGTGGGCCCCAAATAGTTCATAAGCAGCTAGCGTTTGGCCGGCGAAAAAATCCTGAATCAGTGATTGCATACTTATTAATCCAACTTCAGCCACTGATGAATCGCAGCTTGATAGGTTTGATATTTTTGTATTACTTCGCCTTTTTGACCAACGATACAATAGTAGATTTTACATTTTGGTTCCGTGCCTGAAGGTCGGATCGCAATCCAACTACCATCTGCTAAACCATATTTCATTACATCACCCACCGCAAAAGCTAGTGGTTCGGTTAATGTGCCAATTTTTCGGGTTAAGTTTAAATAATCCTCAACATAAACCACCGCTTGATTAGCTAACTTTGTTAATGGATGAAAACGAGCTTGGTTCATTAAAGCCGCGATTTGTTTTAAACCAGCACTACCACTAAAACTTAGTGATTCAGTTACTTCGTGATGCACACCAACTAACGCGAAACAACTATCTAGGACGTCAATTAAAGTTTTCCCTTGGCTTTTATAATAATTAGCTGCTTCGGCTAACATTAAGCAAGATTGTAAAGCATCTTTATCCCGCACAAAATCAGCTAATAAATAGCCATAAGATTCTTCATAACCCATTAAAAAGGTCGCCGATTGGGTTAATTCTGCTTGCTGAATCTTTTCACCGATAAACTTAAAACCAGTTAAAGTTTTCTCAGTTTTAACGCCATAATGTTGGGCAATCTTTTCCCCAGCATCTGAAGTAACGATGGTATTATAAATAATTCCGTCACTTGGTAAAGTACCTAACCGTTTTCTAGTTGACAAAATATATTCAAGTAAAATGGTACCACCTTGATTACCGGTCAAATAGTGATATTCATCCTGGTGTTTCACCACAATCCCCATCCGATCAGCATCCGGATCAGTTGTTAAAATGATGTCTGCTCCCTTTTTTTTCGCTATCGTGATGGCTAATTCATAAGCAGCTTGATCTTCGGGATTAGGAGATTTAGTTTGACTAAAATCCGGGTCAGGGGTCGCTTGTTCACTGACTAATATCACATCATAACCAGCTTTTAATAAAATATCAGTTAGTAAAGGATGAGCGGTTCCGTGTTGGGGAGAAAAAACAATTTTTAAATTTTTAAAAAGCTCAGGTTGCAGTTGAATACTTAATACCGCAGCTTGATAAGGTTGGTCAATTTCCGCACTGATAACTTTAATTAATGAATTTTCAGTTTCATCCACCTGAAAATCTAGACTAAGTTCATCGGTTAATTCATTAACTAAACTAATAACTCGCTCAATTTTATCGGGGGTTAATTGACAACCAGTTTCATCATATACTTTATAACCATTATATTCTTTAGGATTGTGGCTCGCTGTAATTACAATCCCACCTTGACAGCCAAGGTGGCGCACCGCAAAACTTAATTCAGGCGTTGGTCGTAAACTATCAAAGATATAAGTTTGAATGCCTAATTTGGCTAACTGCTTAGCACAGGTAAAAGCGAATTCGTGCGAATAATGGCGGTTGTCATAAGCAATGGCAACTTTCACTAACTGGTTAGGGAAACTTTCTAGTAAGTATTTACCATAGCCTAAATTAGCTTTACCCACCGTAAAAACATTCATTCGGTTAATACCCGCACCTAATAAACCCCGCATCCCGGCTGTACCAAATTCTAGTTCCTGACTAAAAGCCTCGTTTAGCTCCGCTTGAGAATAACTAGCTAACATAGCTTTCAGATCAGCTGGCAACTTGTCTGACATCTGCCATTTCTGAAGTTGAGACATAGATCCTCCTAATTATTATGCTGTTTTACTTATTTATATTATAACTGTTTTCAAGATTTTTAGCGAGCGGTTTTCAAAACTACTTTGTTGAATTTAAAAGTTGATTTAAGGCTTGGGCCAGCCCGTCAGCTTGGTTACTACCAGTAACTTGGACAGCGTGTTCTTTCACATTTTCTAATGCATTTTCCATGGCGATGGGTAGCTTAACGGCTTTAAACATTTCAATATCATTTTCCGCATCCCCAAACGCCACCGCTTCAGCTAAATTGTAACCAAAAGCTTGGGCGTAGTTTTTTAAGGCTTGCCCTTTATTAATTCGACTAGGCATAATTTCTGCCCAACCGCGTCCGACTAACAAACAATCAAAGTCTGGTGGGAAATCATGTTTAATCCGCCCAATAACTAAATCTAAATAATCAGCTGATTGTAAATACACTACTTTTAACAGCTGATTATTCGGTTCAAAGCGCGCTTTAATTTCACTCAAATTACGAATCGTATTCGCACTGGTATCTTCTTTAAAATAACGTAATTGGTCTGGGTTTAACGCAATGGTGTAATCAGCGTAAGTTCTTTCATCCATTTGAAGATAAACTTTATCATCAAAACAATATAAAACACCTACATAATATTGACGTCCAATCGCTTCAAGTTTTAAACAATCTTCATAACTAAAGTTGGTTTCGGTGCGCCATAACGTTTGACTATCTTGATAAGTATGTAAGCCATTTAAAGCAATAATCCCATAATCGCTTGGATCAAGCTCTAATTGCTGCGCTATCTTTAATGCCCCTTCATATGAGCGACCCGTCGCGAGCATAAAATGAATCCCTAATGCTGGCAATTGTTGAATTATGGCTTTAGTGGCAGGTGCCACTTTTCTTTCTTCATTAATTAATGTCCCATCAATATCGCTGACAACAAGTTTAATCTGCATAATCCCTCCACGAGCTTATTCTACTACAATTACCTGCGAGCGTAAACAGAGCAATATTATTCGCTCAAGCTTAACTTGCGCTATAATAGTCTTGAAAGGATGGTAGCGATGAAAATATATTTATTACTAGCAGAAGGCTTTGAAACAGTTGAAGCTTTAACTCCGATTGACATCTTGCGGCGCGGAAAGTTATCCGTCTTAACTATGTCTAATAACGCTGAAACTACCGTAACAAGTTCTCATCAAGTCAAAGTTACTGCTGATTTAGCTTTCGATGCCCAATTATTAGCTGATGCAGATGTGATTATTTTGCCCGGTGGTAGTTTAGGTACTGAAAACCTCGCCCAAAACCAAGCTTTGAGTGAAATCTTAAAATCTCATCACCAACAAGGAAAACTACTAGCTGCCATTTGTGCCGCACCTAGTATTTTAGCTAATCTCGGATTATTAACTGGCGAAAAATCCACCGTACACCCCGCTTTTAAAGCGGTCTTTGATCAACATCAAGTGCTTTATCAACCAACAGAAACAATCAGTACTCCGACGATTATTACTTCCTATGGCATGGCGGGTTCTTTAGAGTTTGCTTTCGCAATTTTAAGTCACCTAGTTGATCAAACAACTGTAACTGCTGTCAAACAGGCCATTGAACTACGTGATTAATATAACTAAGTAGTTATGATTAATTATTTTATTGACACTAAAAAACCAGGTTAACCCTGGTTTTTTAAATCAGCAACAATAGCTTGCGCTAACGTTTCAAGCTCACTAGCAGTGGCTGGTTTTAAAGCTGATTTAATGATTACTGGCTCACCAATCAATTCAAAGCTCTTGTTTTCAGCAAAGTAACCTTGTAAAGTCGCTAACGCTTTCCCACCCCAAGAGACATTGGTAATTAAACTGACCTTCCGATTTTTATAATTTAAGGCTAATGCTTCTCGAATCAGATTATCCAGCTTAAAATATAGTTCCGTATTATAATTTGGTCCGGCAAATACAACATGGCTATAGCGCCACATTTCACTAATAATAAAAGAAGCGTCAACAGCAGAGACATCCATAATCCGTAAATGTTTAAGGCCTGTTGCTGCTAAGTTTTGGGCTAAATATTCTACCGCATTTTCCGTATTACCATACATTGAACCATAAAGTAATAAAACGCTCTTAATTTCTGGGGTTGAGCTCGACCATTTTTCATAATAGTCTAAAATAGTTTTAATCTCAGCTGGTTGACGATAAATTGGTCCGTGTAATGAACAAATCATTTTTATTTCATAAGGAGCGAGTTTCTTTAAAGCAGCGGTTACATTACCCCCAAACTTTCCAATAATATTAACGTAATACCGCCGAGCTTCTGGTAAGATTAACTCAGTAAAATCTAATTCATCAATAAAAAGATTGCCATTAATGGCCCCAAAAGTCCCAAAACCATCGGCGGAAAATAAAATCTGATGAGTTAAATCATAAGTCATCATAACTTCTGGCCAGTGGACCATCGGAGTTAAAAAGAATTTTAAGGTTCGCGTACCAATGCTTAATTCTTCGCCATCTTTGACCAGTTGATAGCGATTACTATCATGAAAATCGTAAAATTGTTCATATAACTGGAAGGTCTTAACATTACCAATTAAAACTAGCTCAGGATATTTCAGCATTAAAGCTTCAATATTAGCGCAGTGATCGGGCTCCATATGATTAATAATCAGATAATCTAAGGGGCGACCAGCTAATACCGCCGTGACGTTTTCTAAAAACTGCCGACTAACAGCGGCGTCGACGGTATCTAATAAAACAGTCTTTTCATCCATAATTAAATAAGAGTTGTACGAAATTCCTTCAGTTAAGGGAAATAAGTTTTCAAAACGATTAATTCGACGGTCATTATCTCCGACCCAATAAACCGCTGGTGCGACTAAACGACTTAAATGCATATTAAATTCCTCCTATCTGTTATTATACAAAATATTATCAAAGTTTGCTGGCTATCTTTTTTCCCTTAAAACCAGTAAGATAAGCATAAGGAGTAGTTATGTCCAAACAAACGCAAACTAAAGCCATCTTAATTGATTTATCTTTACCAACTAAAACAAAAAAACCGCTGACAACCCAGCAAGAATTACGTTTCTTAGCAGAAGTCACGGATTATGAAGTCGTATTAGAATTTGAAATAAAACTACGCCAGATTAACCCTGCTACCTTAATTGGGAGTGGAAAATTACGCGAGTTGTCGGCTTTTATTGCTGAATTAGCCCCAACTCATTTAATTTTTAGTGAGCCATTGTCTAGTATTCAATTACGTAATCTAAGTCGCCAATTAAAATTAGCTATCTTAGATCGAAATGAATTAATTCTAAAAATTTTTGCAAAACGGGCTCAAAGTAAACTCGGCCAGCTCCAAGTTAGATTAGCCAGCTTACAATATGAACTACCCCGTTTAATTGGAAATAATGATTTCTCAGGTCTAGTAGGTGGCCAAAAAACTCGTGGTTTAGGCGAACAAAAGCTTGAATTACAACGACGTGATCTACAAAAAGAAATTACTAAAGTAACAAAACAAATTAAAAAGCAACAACAAATTTATCAAACAACCCGAAAAAAGCGCCAACAACAAACGCTCCCGCAAGTCACTTTAGTCGGTTATACGAACGCGGGTAAATCAACAATTTTAAATCAACTATTAAATACGAGTGACCAAAGCAAACTAGTCTATACCGCAGACAATGTTTTTGCTAGTTTAGATACTAGTAGTCGCTTAGTTTATCTTAAAAATGATTATCAGTGCATCGTAAATGATAGTGTCGGTTTTATTAGTGATTTACCCAAAGAACTTCTGACCGCTTTTTTTGCGACACTTTTAGAAATAGAAACAGCTGATTTAATTGTGCATGTATTAGATAGTGCTAGTCCTGATTTGTTAGCTCAATTGACAGCAACAAAAACCATCTTAAAACAACTCAAACTGGAAAATACCCCGATTATTTATGTCTTTAATAAAGCTGATTTAAATGGTACTTTACTAGTTGAACCTTATGTTGCTGAAAAATACCAATTAAAAATATCAGCGTTTGACCAGCAAGCTATTTTAGAGTTAAAAGCCTTAATCCTACAAGTTTTAAAAGAAAATAATCATTATCGTTAAAAAACAGCGA
>CAZAZP010000021.1:0-17699 GCA_964489695.1 uncultured Erysipelotrichaceae bacterium
GATTGACTAGTTTTCTTCACTAATAACTTCATATAACATTTCAGCTTCATCTTTTTTGACTTGCGGGGTTAAGGCTAATACTTTAATCGTTAAACTACGATTACCAAAGACCAATTTGACAATATCCCCGATTGCTACTTGTTGACCAGCTTTAACTTGGCGTCCATTAAGAAAGATTCGGTTATGGTCGGCTAATTCTTTCGCTACTACTCGTCGTTTTAAAATTCTACTTACTTTTAAAAATTTATCGATTCGCATCTTTACCTCTAAGTTTCTCTGCTAAAAATAAATTTAATGATTCTATTTGTTGGCTAATCGCCTCTTTGCTTTGTTGGTGGGTCTGTTCTAAAACAAACGCTCCATAGTACTGTTGATTAAGCAAAGTCGGGAAATAATAAAAGTTCATTGTTTTCGTATCATCTAAATAAACTTGGATATCTGTTGCGAAATGAGGTTGTTGCGCTTCCGCCGCGTGGATAAATACCGAAGTTAGTTTTCTTTTTTCCGTTGCTAACTGATCAAACGCCAATAATTCCTGTCGATAATAGTAACCAACCTTTTCACCGCTTAATTCAGATAAAATTTGACACATTAAGACAATATCCGTTAACGCTGGTGTTAGTGGCGAGTATTTTTGCATAATCAAATGTTGGTCAATTAAACTGATCTCGATGGTGTCACCCGTCTTAAGAAGTAATTCTTGCCGGAATTCACGGGGAATTACGACCCGACCAAGTTGGTCAATTTTTCGCCTAACTCCTGATTTGACCATTATCTTTTAACCTTTCTAACTCGATTTAAGACCGTAATCGTTAAATCAAGCCAATTTGCTTGTTTCGGTATAATCACTCGAATCGTACCTTTTAAATACTTAAGTTTGATAGCAGGATCAATTTCATTAATTGTCTCAAATAGTTTAATCCCATCAACTTGATCCGAAAACTCATTAGTATAAGTCAGAACTACTTCTTTCTCGCGTTCTTTAAAGCTTTCAATCTCTGGTCGTTGTAAGAATAATTCTAAGCGTTTTTTTTCAAATAAAAGACTAACTGCAGTTGGTAGTTTACCAAAATAATCCGTCGCTGCTAAGTAAACTTGTTTGAGTTCTTGAGTTGATTTAATTTTATCAATTTTCTGATATAAAGACAATTTGTCTAAATCAGAATCGGTTAAGTTTGCGGGAATATAAGCATTAACCGCCATCGGAATCCGCGGTAAAGCACTCGGTTCAGGCGCTTGATTCGTAGCCTTTTTAATCGCTGCTTTTAGCATTTCTAAATATAGCTCCACCCCAACTGAATCAATAAAACCTGATTGATTTTCACCAAGTAAATCACCAGCGCCCCGAATCGTTAAATCTCGTAACGCAATTTTATAACCACTACCCAGCTCAGTAAACTCTTTAATCGCTTTTAATCTTTTCTCAGCAATCTCCGTTAATTGTTGGCGGGGAGGAATTAATAAATAAGCGTAAGCTAACCGGTCACTACGACCCACTCGACCACGGATTTGATATAACTGCGCTAAACCAAAGTTTTGCGCTTGATCAATAATAATCGTATTAGCATTAGCGATATCAATCCCCGTCTCAATAATCGTCGTACAGACTAAGACTTGATAATGGTTATCGGTGAACTTGACCATGACATCTTCAATTTCTTCTCGACTCATTTGGCCATGGGCAACCGCGATATTAGCTTGGGGTAAAGCTTGTTGGAGCTGATAAGCAATCGTATAAATATGTTCAATATTATTAAACAAATAAAAGACCTGACCACCCCGGGCGATTTCTTTGGCGATAATACTAATCGTTAAAGCAAAGTTTTTCTCAACCACATAAGTTTGGACTGGTAGACGTTCAATTGGTGGGGTATTTAATTGTGATAAAGCCCGCACACTAATTAAAGACATCTGTAAGGTGCGCGGAATTGGTGTCGCACTTAACGCCAAAACATCAATCGCTTGTTTTAATTCTTTAATCTTTTCTTTATGTTCCACCCCAAAACGTTGTTCTTCATCAATAATTAATAAGCCTAAATCCTGAAATTTAACATCTGCGGAAAGCAACCGATGAGTACCAATAATAATATCATAGTGCCCTAACGCAATTTCCTTTACCAATCGCGCTTGGTCTTTAGGCAAAACGAAGCGATTTAATAACGCAATATTTACTGGAAAATTAGCAAATCTTTGCTTGAAAGTTAAATAATGTTGGCGAGATAAGATGGTGGTTGGACATAAAAAGACAACCTGTTTCTGGTCTAAGACGGCTTTAAAAGCCGCCCGCATCGCGACCTCAGTTTTCCCAAATCCAACATCTCCACACAGCAATCGATCCATCGGATAAGGTTTTTCCATATCAGTTTTAATTTCTTTAATGGAAGTTTGTTGGTCTTTGGTTAATTCAAAATCAATATCTGCTTCAAAGGCAGCTTGCAGTTTATTATCGGGACTAAAGGGAAACCCAATCATTTCTTGGCGAACGGAATACAACTTTACTAATCTATCGGCTAGTTCACTCACGTTTTTGGCTAAGCGTTCTTTAGTCTTTAGCCATTCTTTGGTGCCAAGTTTATGTAAACGCGGAATAATTCCTTCACTAGAAACATATTTTCTGACTAGGGAAAACTGCTCTAAGGGGACTAATAGTTCCGCTTGATCACGATATAAAATCTGGAGATAATCTTTCGTTAAGCCATTAATTTCGCGAGTAATAATAGCTTGAAATTGACCAATCCCATAAAGGTTATGGACAACATAATCACCTGGATTTAATTCTTGAACATCAGCCGTTAATTCTGCTTGTAAAAACTGATTAGTAAAACGCGTCGGACGAGCCACATGATCAAATAAATCTAAAGCGGTATAAACAATCATCTCTTGAAATTCATAACTAACCCGATTAGATGAATCAAGTAAATTCAAGCCAATTTTAGGCGGCTTAGTTGTTGAAAGAAGCTGATAGCTTAGTTGGCGCTCATTTAAAATATTTTTAAAGCGGGCTAAATAATTACCTGTCAAACAGATAATAACCTTCGCCTTCGTGGCTTCTTTGATTATTTTTGATAAGAGGACTTCAAAATTTTCTTTAATATTTTCATTCGGGCGAATTTCCGCTACCGAAACTGCTTCTGGTTTAAAGGTATAAATCCGTTTATTAAAAACTGTCTTTAATATTTCAGCTAAAGAGAAATAAAGTGGTTTAGCACTAACAAACACTTGTTCAGCTGTTAATTCAGCTAAAAACTCAGCTGAGTCAGTTAAAATTTGTTGTTCTTGTTGATAGATTTCTTCAACTGGTGATAAAACAACCAGCGGTTTTGATAAATAAGCTAACAGTGAACTAGGCTTTGGTAGTTCAGCTTGATAACGATAGTACTTTTCAAATAATAAGCCAGCCTTTAAATATTCCATCTCAGCTAAACTATTGGCTAAAAGCTCTGATTTAGCTGGGTAAGTTTGTTTTAGTTGTTCACTAATTAAAGCTAATTGTTCTTTAGTAAATAATAAATCACTGGCGGGTAAGATTTCCGCTTTTACTAAAGTGCTACTAGTTCTTTGACTATTTAAGTCAATTAAGCGAATACTTTCTAATATCACATCGAAAAATTCTAACCGCAGTGGTTGGTGGTAATTGATTGAAAATACATCAATGATACCGCCCCGGCGTGCGTAAGTTAGCGGGCGATCAACTTGAGCCACTTTTTCATAACCCGCTTGTTGTAAAAGAGTAGTCACCTCTTCCATCGAGATTTCTTGATTAACAGCTAGTTGTAGCGTGAACTGTTGAAAGATGGTTGGTGCGGGAAAATAGCGCATCATAGCCGCGGTATGAGTCACTAAAACCAGCGGTTGTTGACCTAATTTATTTAAAGTTAAGATCCGTTCCGCTTTAACTTCCGGTGAACTCGCAATGGCTTCTAGCCTTAATGAATCTTCAACTTGAAAAAGCTCAGTCTCATTAACTAAACTACTAATTAATTCATACAACTTTAATGCTTCATAGCGCGTCGGTTTAATTACTACGATGCTACGTTTCAGCTCACTAAAAGCAGCACTAATTAGTAAAGCTTCTTGATTTAAAGACACGGCGGCTAGCTCGCCCGTTGGACTAATGAGCGTTTGATAACCAGCGGTTAAAATTAATGGTTTTAATAGCGGTTGGTTCATTCCATAGCTTTCAAGTTAAATTTCGACATAGTTTTAACAAAATCCGTTTGAAAATTATACTCAAGGGCCGCGACGGCTTGCTCAATCGCTACAGAAATAATCACTCGTTCCGCGGAAGTGAATTTCCCTAACACAAAATCCATTTTAGTTCCGTAGGCTGGAGCACCTACCCCTAAGCGCAACCGCTTAATATTACGATCATTTAAATAGCGAATAATACTTTGCATGCCTTTATGACTACCAGCTGAACCAGCCGGACGTAAACGAATTTGTCCTAATGGTAAATCAAAATCATCATAGATGATAATTAAATCCTCAATCGATAACTGATAAAAATTAACCAATTTGAAAACTGCTTCACCCGATAAATTCATGTAGGTTAAAGGTTTAACTAATAAGATTCTTTCATTGCCCCACCGATATTCCGCTAGTTCAGCTTGAAATTTACTGCTGGAGCGAAATTCTACTTGTAAAGACCCAGCTAACTTATCTAAGACCATAAAGCCCACATTATGTCGTGTATCCCGATATTGGAGTCCGGGATTACCTAAACCTACAATTAGTTTCATTAGCTTAGCTCCGGCCAAGTCTTGATTAACTCTGATAATTCGGCTAAGTTAAGTTGTTTTAACTCACTTGCTAAACTCTGATCTAACTCATTAGTAATTAAATAACAATCAATGCCCACTTTTAAAGCCGCCAAGTCTTCTTCCACACTATTACCAATCATTAAACAGTCAGTAGCTGTTAAATTTTGTTTCGTCAAAATTTCGGTAAAATAAGCTGGATTAGGTTTAGCATAGTGACTATTTTCATAAGTTGTAATTAATTCAAAATCCGTGGGGTTTAAATTTGCCCAAGCTAGTCGTTGATAAGTCGCGGTCATGGGGAAAAGTGGATTCGTAGCTAAAATTAAACGATAACCTTTACTTTTTAAGGTTTGAATAATTAAAGCCGACAGAGGTAAGCAAGTAGTGAATGGTTGTAGTTCTTTAAACTTTTGCTGATAGAATTTTTCAATGGTTGGCATCACGGTCATTTTACTTAAATTAAGCCCACTTTCAAATTCTGCCCAAAACACGTGTTCATTAGTTATTAATCCTTGGTTTTGAATCATCGCCCAAACGCTTTGTTTTAAAACTGGTAAGCTTGTAGCTAAAGGGATATTAAAATCAACCAGCAGCTTAGCTAAAGCTAAAAAGTAAGCTCGCTCAAATTGCTCCTGGTCCATCGCTAATAATGTTTCATCTAAATCAAATAATATCGCTTTTTTCATGCTGTTTACCTTAATATTCTAATTATATAAAAAACTACTCAGTTATGCCACTGTAAATAATTTTCATAAATAGTATTATCCTTGCAATTAAGTTGTTTGGTTGTTTATGATAGACATATGAAAATCGTTCATGAAGACTTAGCTATTCGCTTATATGACATTGGCCAACTAGCTGGTGAGCTTAATTACCGCTATTTTGATGACACGACCATTGATGCTTATCGCACCTTTGTAAACCCTGCCTATCGGGGAGCGGGCTTAGCTGCTAAGTTAGTTGAGGCCTTGCTAGAAAAATTAATTAAGGAACAATTATTAGTGATTCCCAATTGTTCATATGTTTATCATTACTTTGAAAAACATCCTGAATATCAACGGTATCTTAGTTCAACCCTCGCCACGCCAACTTGTCAAATCTAAACTAGCACTGCTAGTTTTTTTATTCTTATGTTATACTTACATGAGAATTGTGAGGTAATTATATGTCTAATTGGTCTTTAACCGAATTATATCCTGATTATGGAACAGAATTTACTAGTGATTTAAAGCAAGCCCAACAATTGATTGGCGAGATTACCACCTTTACAACCGAGCTAGTGAATAAAACCGATTATGTAACTTTAGAAACTTATTTAAAACAAAAGAATGATTTTATTACCCTGATTAGTAAACTGTATAGCTTTATTAGTTTAAATATCGCCACTAATACAAGTGATCCAGTAAGTAATAATTATGCAGGTCTATTGGCTAAATTAATTAGTCAATTAGCTAAACCAGAAACATTAGCAGCGAAATGGATCGCTGAGCAACAAGCTCTTTTACCCACTTGGTTCAAAGAAAGTTCTTATCTTAAAGAACATGAGTTTCACTTACATGAAATCATTACCAATCAAAAATATTTATTGCACGAAGATACCGAGAATATTATCAGTTTAATGGAAATTAATGCTTCGACTGCATGGAGTAATCTTCAAGACTTATTAACCTCAAAAGCCGAAGTAAAGTTCAACAATGAAACACTCACTTTAGCTCAGCTGAGAAATCAAGCTTACTCAGCTGATCCAGTAATTAGAAAACAAGCTTATGAAACAGAACTAGCCCTTTATGACTCCTTACAAGATGCGATTGCTTTTGCTTTAAATAGTATTAAAGGTGAAGTCGTCGAGATTAGTAAAGCCCGGGGCTATCAGAGTGTTATTGAAAAAACACTCATTGATTCGCGCTTGTCTGAAGCAAGTTTAAAAGCGATGTTTTCAGCAATTGATGAAGCCTTACCCGCTTTTAGAAAATATCTAAAACATAAAGCAGCTTTATTAGGTCATGAGGCTGGCTTACCCTTTTATGATTTATTCGCCCCGATGGGTGATGCTAGTAGTAAGGAGTATAGCATCCAAGACGCGAAAGAGTTTATCTTTAATTGCTTTAGCTCTTTCTCACCTGATTTAGCTAATTTGGCTGAGCGAGCTTTTAATGAAAATTGGATTGACTTCTATCCGAAAAAAGGAAAAGTGGGTGGGGCTTTTTGTGCTAACTTACAACCAATTAAACAAAGTCGGATTTTAGCTAATTATGGTGGTACACTCAATGATGTTAGAACTTTGGCTCATGAACTAGGCCATGCTTATCATGGTTATCGAATTGAAGAGCTCCAACCAATTAATGCTGATTACACCATGCCCGTCGCGGAAACTGCTTCCATTTTCTCAGAAAATATTGTCTTTGATGCGGCCTTAAAACAAGCCAGTGTCGCAGAGAAAATTCAATTAATTGAAAATTCTTTACAAGATATTACGCAAACTGTCGTTGATATTTATAGTCGTTATTTATTTGAAAGCGAAGTAATTGAGCGACGTGCCAATGAGTTTTTGTTTGCAGATGATTTAAAACAAATCATGCTCAAAGCCCAACAAGCTACTTATGGTGATGGTCTAGCGGCTGATTATTTACATCCTTATATGTGGGTTTGTAAAGGTCATTATTATAGTGTTCACCGTAATTTCTACAACTTCCCTTACGCCTTTGGTGGCTTATTCGCTTTAGGTTTATATGCTCAATACCAAAAACAAGGTCCCGCGTTTGTCGCGAGCTATGATGCTTTGCTAACCGCAACGACAACTAATTCATGTGAAGCGGTAGCGGCTTTAGCTAACGTTGATATCAGTAAACCTGATTTCTGGCGCGCTAGCTTAAAGATAGTGGAAAAACGCATTGAACAATTGATCGAATTAACTCCGTTAGACTAAGAAAAAACCCCTTGAAGTCAAGGGGTTTTAAATTGGTTGCGCTTCACCTAACACATAGGTAGCTAAAATTTGGTAATCTGAGCCAATCACCGTCAAATCAGCATCATGACCAGCTAAGATCTTGCCTTTGCGATCCGCTATTTTTAAATATAAAGCCGGATTTAAACTCATCGAAGTTAACGCTGAACTAATATCAACTAAGGCTTCTTCGACCAGAATGCGTAACCCCTCATTAAACTTTAAAGAACTACCAAGTAATGTATCAGTTTGATAGAAACGACAAGAACCGTGTTCATCAACTTCAACTTTCATTCCGGGGATTGGTTCATAAATCCCGGCTGGTAGACCTTTTAAGGCAGCTGAATCGGTAATCATAATCATTTTATTATTAGTTTTAAATAATGTTTTCGCAACTAATGGGTAAACATGTTGCCCATCCGCAATAATTTCTGCAAAAACATCTAAGGTCATTGCGGCCCCAACAATCCCGGGCGCACGATGATGTAACGAACTCATCCCATTAAAGGTATGAGTAATTCCGCCCGCTCCATTTGCGAAGGCTAAAGCTGCTTCTTCAATTGTGGCGGCTGAGTGACCAATTGAAACTACAACACCTTGACTATGTAAGTAGCGTAATAACTCAAAGTCCGGATCTTGTTCGGCTGCTAAAGTTACATATTTAATAAAATTACCACTAGCAGCGTTAAATTTATCAAACTCAATAATCGAGGGCTTCAGTAAGTATTCTGCTGGTTGCGCACCGCGGTGTTTTTCCTCTAAAAATGGGCCTTCTAAATGGATACCCATAATTTTTGCACCCGGATAATCATTTTCATAAGCTTGTCTGACGTTGGCTAAAGCTTGATACAAGATTTCTTTTTTGGTGGTCGAAGTACTGGGGAAAACTGCCGTAATCCCTTCTTTTACTAAACTACTTTGCCAGATTTGATAATCTTCGACTTTTCCCGTGTTAACATCACAGCCATAAGCGCCGTGGGTATGAATATCAATAAAACCCGGACTAATAATATTATCCTGGTAATTTACATCACACTTTAAATGATTGTACGGATGGATTTGGTGAATCTTTTGCTCTTTAATCTCAATTTGCGCAGGTAGAAATCTTCCGTTCATGAAAACTCTTTGACTTTGAATAATCATAATGTACCTCTTTCCTACGATAATTATAACAAAATAAAAAGCTGGTTAATAGTGAATTGGTAAGCCCCGTCCTAATTCTGCGGTATCCATAATCGCTTCCGCTACCGTTGGATGAGCATGAATTACTAAAGCTATATCAGCTAGACTCGTTTGAGTTTCAATCGCTAAAGTTAGTTCAGCAATAATCTCGCTAGCACTAACCCCGACTACTTGGGCCCCAACTAAAATCCCACTCTCTTTTAAACTAACTAATTGAACAAAACCTTCAGTCGCATCAAGTGATAAAGCGCGACCATTACCCGCTAAAGGAAATTTAGCCACCTCAACCTCTAAGTTGGAAGCCTGTGCCATGGTGGGAGTTAAACCAGTACTCGCAATTTCTGGATCAGTAAAACAGACCGCTGGTAGCGCTTGATAATCAATCCGTGCTTGTTTACCCGCGATAACTTCTGCCACTATTTTTGCTTCATAACTGGCTTTATGAGCTAAAGCTGGACCAGCCACGACATCACCAATGGCATAAATATGAGGTTGGCTTGTCTTGCCTTGTTGATCAATTTTAATTAGACCACGTTCATTAAGTTCAACTCCCGCTAATTCTAATCCTAAATCATCCGTATTCGGACGACGACCGACCGTTACCACAACATAATCAGCGCTTAAATCAAGCTCTTCTGTTGGTGTTTTAATCGTAACAACTATCCCATTAGCTGTTTCTTTAACGCTTTGCGCTAAGGAACTGGTTAGTACTTGCACCTTTTTCTGTTTAAAGCCCTTTAAGACTGGTTCAACTAATTCAAAATCAAAAGTAGCTAAGATATTAGGTAAAGCTTCAACGATGGTAACTTGGCTACCTAAATTAGCATAAATCCCAGCTAGCTCTGAACCAATATAGCCACCGCCAATAAAAATAATTTTGGCAGGTATTTCAGATAAACCTAAGGCACCACTTGAGTCTAAAACTCGATTACTAAACTTAAAACCAGGAATTTCAATCGGTCGACTACCTGTTGCGATAATGGCGTTTTTAAACACATATGATTGACTTTGGTCAGCTTGAATTACTCTTAGCTGCTGGGCATCATTGAAAAAGGCTGAACCTTGAATAATCTCAACTTGGTTTTTCTTTAAAAGACTCTCTACCCCTTTAGTAAGCTTTTTAACTACCCGATTATTTTTCCATTGTTGGGTTTGTTTAAAATCGAGCTTGACTTGTTCGCTAGTTAAGCCAAACTTGGCTGAGTCGAGCATCGTTTGATACCGATGCCCAACATTGATTAAGGCTTTAGAAGGAATACAACCTTCATTTAAACAAACTCCACCGATTTTATCTCTTTCAATAATCGTAACTTGTTGCCCGAGCTGAGCGGCTCGAATGGCTGCCACATAACCACCTGGACCCGAACCAATTACGATTGTTTCTCTTTCTAACGCTAAATCTCCAACTACCATTTTAGCCCTCCATTATTAATAAATCCGGATCATGAATCAACCGCTTCAACTCGTTCATAAATAATTGCGCCGTCATGCCATCCACAATGCGATGATCAAAGCTGAGCGATAAACTTAAGACTGCGGCTATCTCTATTGTATCATCAGTACTAACGATTGGTTTTTTATTAATACTGCCAACGCCTAAGATCGCTACTTCCGGATAATTAATAATCGGCGTAAAGAATGAACCACGAGCAGAACCAATATTACTAATTGTAATGGTGCCACCTTTCATCTCATCACTAGTTAATGTTCTGGCTTGTGCTTTGTTAGCTAACTCCGCTATTTCCCGGGCAATAGTATAAAGCCCTTTCCGATCAGTTTGTTTTATATTCGGGACAAATAAACCCGCTGGTGTATCCACCGCAATCCCAATATTAAAAGCAGTATGGTAAAGGATTTCATCGGTTTCCGCCAATAAAGAAGCATTTAAAACTGGATATTCTTTTAAAGCCAGCGTTAAAGCCTTCACAAAATAAGCTAAATAAGTTAACTTAATACCTTTAGTACTGGCGCTTTCTTTATATTTATTTCGATGAGCGACGAGCTTATCAACGACTACTTCATCAAATAAAGTCACATGAGGTACTACTTGACTACTTAAGCTAACATTTTTCGCGATGGCTTTCCGCATAGCAGAAAGCTTTTCTTTATAGTCAATGTCACTTTCAACTGGGGCTACTCCTGTAGCTGGTATCGTGGTAGTTTCAACTGCCACGTCTTTAACCGTACTATTAGCTGCGTAAGCTTGAACGTCAGCCATTGTAATCTGACCATTATGACCATTAGGAGTAACGTTAGCTAAATCAATTCCATTTTGATAAGCCCATTGCCGTACCGCCGGCATCGCTAATACCATGGTTTTAGTTGTGTCAGCTGACTCTAGTTTTTGAGGAGTAGTTTTAACTGGCTCACTGGCGGGGGTTTCAGTTTGAATAGGGGTAGTCGTTGCGATAGCTTTATCTCCATTATTATCAGCGGTGATTTCAATCAAAGCAGTCCCCACTTCGACGACTGTGCCTGGTTCAACTAGTATTTTACTAACTTTACCACTGACCGGAGCGGGAATTTCTTGCAAGAGTTTATCGTTTTGTAGTTCGAGTAAAGGTTCATCTTCTTTAATCACATCACCTTCTTTAACAAACCATTTAACGATTTCACCTTCGTGCATTCCTTCCCCGACATCCGGTAATTTAAATATATATGTCATGAAAACCTCCTACTTATATGCCATGCTGGCGTGAATTTTATCGATAATATCTTCACTATTTGGTAGCCAGATTTTTTCCGCTAAACCAAAGGGGAAAACAGTATCTGGAGCTGCGACTTTCATAATTGGGGCTTTTAACTGCAAGATTGCCCGTTCCGCGATTTCTGCCATCACATGAGAACCAACCCCAGCTTGTCGTTGCGCTTCTTGGACAACGATTAATCGACCTGTCTTACTCACTGAAGTAGTAATCGTCGCTAAATCGATGGGTGAAACAGTTCTTAAATCAATAACTTCTACTGAGATGTTGTCATTAGCAACTTGTTGGGCAGCCTTGATAGTTTCTTGGACCATCGCACCATAAGTCACGATGGTAACATCTTCACCTGGAGTTACCACTTTAGCTTCACCAAGTGGAATCGTATAATATTCTTCTGGAACATCCGCCTTAATTGAACGGTACAACTTCATATGTTCCAAAAATAAAACGGGATCATTATCTTCAATCGCTGCCAGTAATAAACCTTTAGCCTCGTAAGGATTAGAAGGAATTACTACCTTAAGACCAGGCGATTGGGTTAATAAACTTTCTAAATTATCAGAGTGTAATTCTGGAGTATGAACGCCACCACCAAAGGGTGAACGAATCGTAATGGGGGCGTTACGAGTATTACCTAATCGATAACGCATCCGGGCTGCTTGCGCGACTAATGAATCCATGACTTCAAAAACAAAGCCAAAAAATTGTATTTCCATAATTGGACGAAAGCCTTTTAAACCTAAACCAATCGCTAAGCCACCAATCGCAGATTCTGCCAGTGGGGTATTAAAAACACGGTTTTCGCCATGTTTAGCTTGTAAGCCATCAGTAGCTCGGAAAACTCCACCATATTGACCCACATCTTCACCGAAAATCAAGACATTAGGATCATTAGTTAAAGCCAAATCCATCGCTTCAGTAATGGCTTGAATCATTGTTTTATTGGCCATGATTTTCCTCCTTTGCTTGATAGTAAGCTAATTGTTCTTGTAAATTAGCTGTTGGGTGCTCAAACATATTTGTAATGAAATCCGATACCTTTTGTGGGGGAACTTCATCCGCTTGCTTGAGAGCTTGTCTAATTTCTTCTTCAAATTTTAAAACTAATTCAACTTCACTAGTTTCATCCCAAAGATTCAATTTGGTTAAATAATGTCGCATCCGAATTAAAGGGTCTTTTTTATCCCAAAATTCAAAACTAGCTTGATCACGATAACGTTTCGGATCATCGCCTGATAAAGAGTGTGGCCCAAAGCGCGAAGTGACCGTTTCGATTAAAACTGGCCCATTACCTGCTAACGCATAATCTTTCGCATATTTAGAAACTACATAAACAGCTAAAGGATCCATCCCATCAACATAAAAACCTAAGATACCAGCTGCGACCGCCTTTTGGGCTAACGTAGCTGCTTTAGTTTGGACTTTCCGTTCGGTTGAAATCGCATAACCATTATTTTGAACGTAAAAGACCGCTGGTACATTAAAGCTACCAGCAAAATTAATACCTTCATAAAAATCACCTTGCGAAGAACCACCATCACCGGTATAGGTGTAAGCTACCGCTGCTTCATTCCGCAATTTCATCCCTAAGGCGACCCCTGTTGTTTGGATAATTTGGGCTCCAATAATAATTTGGGGAGGTAACGCATTAAAATCAGCTGGATATTGATTACCAGCCACATGGCCCCGACTCCAAAGAATAGCTTGAGCTAGTGGTAATCCATGTTTAACTAATTGGGGAACATCACGATAACCCGGTAACAAAAAATCTTGCGCAGTAAAAACCATTTGACTAGCTAACTGGCTCGCTTCCTGGCCCGCATTAGGGGCGAAAAAACCGAGCCGGCCTTGTTTAGCTAACGTCGTAAACCGATCATTAACTACTCGGGCCCATAACATATCAGCCATCAATTGTTTTAATTGTGTATCATCTAAATCCGGCTTTAAATCCGGATTAACAATTTCTCCAGTTTCATCTAGCACTGAAACTAACGGAAAGATCTTTTCAATCGCCGCTGCTTGAGTTGCTAAATCAACTAAACTAACTTTCTTAGCCAAAGTATCACGCTCCTTTTGATTACTTTTTGCATCTCTACCATAGCACTTAGGAGCGTTGTTTGCCATTGATATACCCTTAGCCAAATAGAACTTCAAGTAACTCTTCTAAGCTTACTTGACCAAAATAATCTCTTAAATTTATTTGACTCAAATAATTAGTAAGACTTTGTTTTTCAAAATTTAATCCTACTAAACGAGTCTCTAATTCACTAATATCCTTTAAACCGAGATAATCCCCTAAAAACCGAAGATACACAATTTTACCTTGTTCAACTTTAACTAAAGTTTCAACTTGTCCGCCAGTAAAACGCTTTTGGTTACGATAATCAAAAGCTGGTGATTCACCATAAATGAAATCCCAAGTAGAAAACTTCAGCTTAGCTAATTGGTGGATTTCCGTTAATTGTTGATCAGATAAAATAATCTCTTGATCATTCCCTTGATTAGATAAATAGTATTGCAATTCTTGCCAGAAATCAGTAATTTCCATTGGTCTAGTTAAATGTTCTTTGATATTAGTAACGCGCGAACGGACTGAAGCCACCCCTTTCGCGATGATTTTATGAGGATCAACACTTAACGCTTCAACTAAATTATTAATATCCACATCAAACATAATCGTACCATGATGCATCAACTTACCATTTGCATACCGTTGCGCATTCCCCGATACTTTTAATCCATTCACTAAAATATCATTTCGTCCGGAAGCCTCAGCTGGTACCCCTAAATGATTTAAAGCAGCAACGATGGGTGTCACGTATTTTTTATAATTGACGTGCCCGGGGTCCGCCACATTAATTATGAAGGTAAAGTTCAAATTACCAAAATCATGATAAACTGCCCCACCACCAGAAATCCGGCGAGCCACTAAAATATCATGTTCTTGAATAAATTTAGGATTGATTTCATTTAAAGTTGTTTGGTTTTTACCAATAATCACTGAAGGCTGATTTTGCCATAAAAAAAAGAAATCTTCCGGTTCGACCAACTGCTTTAAAGCATATTCATCTAAAGCTAAATTAAAATATGGATTGACTGATGGATTAAGTAAATATTTCATAGTATTCTCCTTAACCTATCTTAACGACAATTTCCTTAAAATTACAATAAAAATGACTGCTAACCCGTTTTAAGCAAATTGCATTTTCCCGCATTATTAATTATAATCACAGATAAGAGGTACTGTATGCCAACGAACCTAAAAAACCAACTGTCTTTACAAAAAGATATTAAAAAGATTAACTACTGGACACTCAGCTATTTTTTTATCATGATTATCCTTTTTACCTTACCGTTAGTCAGTTATCAAGTAAATGCTAATAGTGATCAATTAAAAATGAATGGCTTAGCGTTAATGTTTGCTGGTCAATTTTTTATCGGATTAATCATCTTAGTTTTAAATCTTTTGGGTTTAGCTACCGCTTTAATGGTAGAAATTCAAAAATATGCACGGTTTTCATTTTTGCTTGGGCCTTGGCTCAATCTTATTTTGATTTTCATCTTAACTAACTTACCTAATACTAAACTACAAGTTGGTGCTTGGTTAAGCATTCTGCTTAGTGTCGCAGCCATCGTCTTCCAACATTTTTCACTGATTAAAATCGTCTTTCAAAGTTGGTTTAAACCCCGCGAATAATTTAGTTTTACCCATCAGATTTTGTTATAATTAAACTGTAATCGACTGATTCAAGCTTTAACTTTAAGGAGTCTCTACGATGAATGAAACACTAACTCTATTTGATATTAGCTGGCATTTTGTTTTTGGTGGTTTAGGTTTGTTTCTTTATGGCATGAAATTAATGGGTGATAACCTTACTAATTTCGCTGGTTCAAAGATTCGTGATTATATTGATAAATATACTAATACTCCTTTAAAAGCAGTTTTAGTCGGTTTAGGCTTAACTGCTTTATTTCAATCTTCATCAGCTTCTACTGTCATCGCGATTAGTTTAGTCAGTGCTGGTTTAATGAAGCTTGATCAAGCCATTGGGATTACTTTAGGCTCTAATATTGGTTCAACCATAACTGCCATTTTGATTGGCTTTAATCTAGAAGCTATCGCTTACTTTTTTGTATTAATCGGAGTAATTATTGCGATGATAGCTCATCAAAAATCCCAACAATACTTAGCTAATATTATTATTGGTTTTGGACTATTATTTATTGGTCTTTCTTTAATGGGGGGTGCTTTAAAACAACTCCAATACGTGATGGGTTTTTCTGACTTAATGATCAAAATCGCGCAAACACCGATAATCGGCGTCTTTTTTGGGGCAGCGATTACTGGGATTATTCAATCCTCCGCCGCGGTGATTGGTATTGTCCAAAAACTCTTTCAAGCTGATGCAATTAACTTAACCGCCGCTTTAACTTTAGTCATTAGTTCTAATATTGGGACGACTGTAACTGGTATATTAGCTTCGCTTGGTAGTAGTATTTCAGGCAAGCGAGCCTCAGCCTTCCACTTTATTTTTAATGTGATCGTGGCGAGCGTAACCTTATTATTTTTAAAGCAGTTCACCAGTCTAGTCGAACATATCACAATAATCTTAAATCTTAATCCGTTAATGAGTATTGCGGTGGCCCATTTTATCTTCAATCTTTTGGGGGTTATAGTTTTCTTCCCCTTCCTTAAACAAGTTGTGGCTGGTATAAGTTTACTCATCAAAGGCTCAGAAAAGTCACTTAGTGAAACTAGTATCGTTAACTTTGATGAACAAATGATCACGACCTTCCCAGCTGGAGCCTTAACTCAAGCGAAAAAAGGTGTGTTAAATATCGCTGAATTAACCACTAATATCTTAAATTTATCCGAACAATATTTACTAACAAAAGATAAAAAGATTTTTAAAGAAATTAATCAAATTGAACAAATTATTAATACCCAAGATACCAAGATCAATACTTACTTGATTCAAATTGCTAAACAACATTTGCCTGAAGATCTTTTTCAAGAATATGCGACGGCCTTACAAGTAGAAAAGAATCTTGAGCGGATTGCGGATTTAGCCCAAAATTTAGCTGAATATTATGAAATCATTTTTGATGGGAAAGAAGATGTTAACCCCACTGCTAAAGGAGAATTAAAAGAGATATATCAAATTCTTTATCGAAACTTAGCGAAAGCTTTAGATATTTACACCCATAATAATAAATTAGCCTTTGGAACTTTAAAGGCTGATGAAATCTATTTAAATCAATTAGAAAGTAAATTCAGACGAGCGCATTTCCGCCGGATGACCCATGATGATGAGAAAGCCAATTATGCTAATTCGATGTTTATTGATATTTTAAGTACGATGGAGAGAATTGGTGATCACGCTTTCAATATTGCGATTAATACCGTTAGTCCAGTTAAAACCCACGTTGAAAAAGTAAAAGAAAACTCAGCTTAGCTGAGCTTTTTAAACTAGTTTAGAGTTCGCCATCATCCATGATGGTTGGTAACTCAAAGCGTTGCACTTGTTCTTGGCCAGTAGCGACCAACTGATCAAGGAAAGCTTTCACATCTGTCACATCAGTCCGAGAAAAGCTGCCTTCTAGTAACATTGGTAAATTTGTCCCCGCCACCACATGTACATCAGGATTAGTAAATGAAATCTTGATGGCTTCATTAAACGGTGTTCCACCTTTTAAATCGGTAAAGACGACTACTCCTTCACCGGAATCAACTTTTTTAATGGCCGCTAATAATTCTTCGCTTAATTGTTCAAGGGGGTTTTCAGCTAAAAAGACAACTTTTTCATACTGTTCTTGGACGCCGCCAATCATTTCTAATGACGAAGTGATGCCGGTAGCAAACTCGCCATGACCAGTAACGATAAAACCAATCATTTTAATCTCCTTTATATTTACACGCTTATTTTACCACAGTCAGATAGGTGATACAATGCTAACTTATCACTCGCCTGATTAGAGCTTAAAGCCCACTGGCTTGATTTGTTTAATAGCCTGGTAGAAAATCACCACAAAGACTGTATTACCTAAAGCGGCAGGAATTACTACCGTCCAAAATAAAAAGGAAAATGAGACAGGTAACCCCACTAT
>CAZAZP010000022.1:0-14264 GCA_964489695.1 uncultured Erysipelotrichaceae bacterium
TCAAATATAAAGCTGTTTTTTATTTAGTGTCTACTTGACAGGTACTAGTATCTTTGCGGATTTTTTATAGATCACATTTTAATTGAGCATTACAGTTAGTACAAGTATTACAGCCGCCAATTTCTTCGACCGTACCCTCTAAGCAAATCGGACAAATATCTCCCACTTCATTTCCAATATTACGGTCTTGACGGTCACTTCTCAAATTGGTTTTTTTCGCTTCTTGTGGCTTTTCAGGGATGACAATACCTAGATTTTCTTGGATATCAATTTGTTCCCAACGAGTGTCTTCGTCATTGGTTAAGGATAAAACTTGGCTATCACGCGAGCCATCGACGTAAACAGTACCGCCCTTAGCCCCATTTTTATAGAGCCGTTCATAAATGGCTTGAACTTGGCGGACTGAGTAACCACGAGGCGCATTAACAGTCTTCGAAATTGAAGAATCAATCCAGCGTTGAATTGCGCATTGGGTATCAGCGTGTTCTTCTGGACTTAAATCCATCGCACTTACAAAGTAATCAGGTAATGTTTCTCTACTATATTCAGGATGAATTTCTAAAAAGTCATTGACGATTTTAGCGTTCACTTCAATAAACTTACCTAAGCGGCCAGAACGGAAATAAGAGAAGGAGAAATAGGGCTCTAAACCAGTTGAAACACCCACCATCGTACCGGTTGACCCAGTTGGGGCAATCGTTAATAAGTGTGAATTACGAATACCATGTTTTAAGACACCAGTTCGCACTTCTTCCGACATCTTTTTCATATAACCAGTGTTAATGAAGGCTTCCCGATTAGTTAAGAAGGGGAATGAACCTTTTTCACGCGCTAAATCAATTGAGGTGAGATAAGCTGCTTCCGCCATCGTCTTAAATAATTTATCGACGGTAACTAAAGCCTCAGGACTGCCATAGCGCTTTTTAGCGTAGATTAATAGATCGTGGAGACCCATCACACCGAGACCGACTCGACGTTCACCTAGTGCTTGTTTTCGATTCGCATCTAAGAAATAAGGTGTATCATCAATAACGTTATCTTGCATTCTAACTGTTAGTTTGACGCTTTCTTTTAGCTTGTCGTAAAGAATTTCACCCGTCTTTCGATCAACAAAATTAGCTAAGTTAAGGGCGGCTAAGTTACAAACACTATAAGGAGCTAATGGTTGTTCACCACATGGGTTAGTCGCAACAACTTTTTGACCATAAGCTTTCGCATTAGTTTCATTATTGGCGTTATCGATAAAGAAAATACCTGGTTCGGCTGAATAAGTTGCACAGAAAGAGATTAAATCCCAAATATCCCGCGCTTTGACAGTCCGATAAACTTTCACTGGATAGCCTAGTGCTTCCCACTCACGAACATCACCAATCTCTGACCAATTAGCATCGTAAAAGGCTTTTTCTTCGGGAGTACAGTTTTCTAGATCAGGAAAACGTAAATCATAATCTAAATCAGCCTCGACGGCGGTCATAAATTCTTTAGTTAAAGTAACCGAAATATTCGCTCCGGTTAAAAAGTCAGGTCGGACGACTTCGTAGTGACCACTCATTAGCAAATTATCGCGAGCATATTCTTTTAAGTCACTAGTGGCACTACTATTATCTGCAATCGTTTGAAACATTTCTTTTTCAATATAGGTCAAGGGAACAAACTTCAATTTTCGTTTCGCTTCTTCCACGATTTGGGGATCTTTGGAGTTTTCAACTAACCAGCGTAAAATCTTGGGATTTTGCATTTTCGCAATAATAAATTCAATAATATCCGGATGCCAGTCAGCTAACATAATCATCTGCGCTCCGCGTCGTGAACCACCTTGTTCGACCAAGTGGGTTAAGTTTGCAATATCATTTAACCAACTAACCGCACCACTGGAGCGACCACCAACCGCTTTGGCTGGGGCAGATTTCGGTCTTAAAGTTGAACCATTGGTACCAACGCCACCACCACGGGACATGATTTCCATGACTTCCTTGCGGTGATTAGCAATTCCACCCCGGGAGTCCTCAATAAAGGGCATAACAAAGCAGTTAAAGTAAGTAACTGCGGTATTACTACCAGCCCCATACAGGACCCGACCGGCTGGAACAACATTTAAATCACGGATTTGAGCAAAGAATTGTTCACCAAAATTTAATTGGGCTTGTTGGCTAGTTTCAGGCTTTGCTAAGGCATAACCAACCCGTTTCGCAATTTGTTCATAATAAATTTCTAAAGGTTTATCAAGTTGAGCTAGTGAGCGGACAATAATTCCGGTGGCTGTTTCGGTTTCATCTTCTAACGCACCGCGCCACTCTTCTTCAAGTAAAATCGTGGCGGTATTCGCACTTAAATCAACCGCTAGAACTTCTCCAATCCCGCGAGCTGGGAACGTTGGATCATCTTTCACAATAGTTATTACAATATCACCGATACCGAGCGTTTTTAAACCCCGGTCTTTTTGGGCGTAACGGTCTAGCATTACTAATCGTGATACTCCGGCATGGGTAATATGATAATCAGCTTCAATCGGGAAGAGGTGAGGATAATAACTTTGAATATCCTGATTCAATTTTTCGATAGTTTGTGGTTGATACATGTATGCTTCTCCTTTACTCGTATTGCTTAGCGATTAATTGTTTTAAAACATGATAAGTCGGTTTAAATAAGACTAAAGTGGTTAGGTAGTTGGCTAAAGTATGAATGACATCGAAGGGGATACCACGAATCCAATAAGCGAGACTGAATTTAAAGCCATAAAATAGACCATGGTTAAGTGAAAATAAGATACCAAACAAGGCGCCCCATAGCCCACTTAATAACGCCCAACGATAGGCTGATTGTTTGAAGTGGTGCTTTAAACTTGCCACTAATAAGACCCAAATCGGCCAAATCCAGAAGTAACCTACCACCCAGTCGCCACTACCCCAGATTAACATTTCTAAGGTCGCGAAGATGGCGGTAATTAAAAGGCTGGAAGATAACGGTAAGACAAGTGTATAGACTAACATTAAAACCGTTACTAGTTCAACATTAGGTAAAGCGGCCAAGGCGACTTGAAGCGCCACGATAATGGCGCTCAAGACTCCAATTGTTACTAATTTATGAACGCTTTTGCTTACCATTTAGTTAAGATAAAATCAAAAGTGTCAGCGTCATGGACCATTTGTAAGTCCACACCGCTACAAAAGCCAGCTGCTAAGCATTCTTTATTCGTCGTCGATTCAATCGACCAGAATTGGCTTAAACTACTATCAGCGAGGCGATCATTGATGGCGCTAACAAAACGACCATAACTATCAAACTTACTACCATTTAAAGTAAATTTAAATTCAGTTGAAGTTTTATTAACTTTATCTAAAACATCACCTAGGGTTAATAATTCACCTGGTGCGCTGGATTTAACTTCAAGCTGGCCTATTTCCGTAGTTTCATCAGCTAAGGCGATTTTAACGGTTAAGGTAATGGTTTTCGCTGCGTATTCAGCAGTTGGTTGGGTATAATGTTTAACCCCAAAATAAACACCGATTAATAAGACGATCGGCAAGAGATACTTAAATATTTTATAGGTAAAAGTCTTTTTCATGTTGCTCCTTATGTGTAAAATAAATTAAAAACGACAGTGTTCTGTCAAACTTGAGTAGTTTACTCAAGTGTTACCAGCTCGTAGCTTCTGAGTTTTTGTTTTATCGATAAAATATTCATCAGTAGGAAATGGATAGTTTCTTTAACTTCAACTGGTAGGTATATTATAGAAAATTTAACGTGATGATTCAACCGGTTTACTCAAAAATATTATGTGAAAAGCGCGACAAGCTAATTAAGCTTAGTATTTCACTACTTTTAATTGACGCCACTTTAAAAATAAAATATTCAGTCCACCACTAAACAAGCAAGCCAAACTAGTTAACAAAAATAAAGCTAAACCGTTTTGGGCTAAGTAATCTTTGAGCGGGGAGTTTAACCAAAGGAAAATGAATAACGGATGGATTAAATAGTTAATCTTCGCTAATTGACGTAAGGTAAGATTTGTTTTTACCCTAAATTGTAAGTGCGAACTTGTGATAATTTTTTGGGTCAAGAAATAACTAAAGGGAACTAACATTAAATAGAAGTTTTTATCATCGCCTGGTCGTAAATAAATTAGATAAGCTTCGATACTGTAAAGTAAACCAAACAAGATTAAGCGATAATTCAATTGTTTCTGTTTAGGTAGTGCTTTAACTTCAGCTAGTTTCATCCCAGCTAAAACAAAAACCGGACTGAAAAATAACCCATTTCGAAATGTCAAGAATAAATCGTGAGTAAATTGATAAAACTGTTCGAAGTAAGCGTTTGTTAAATAGCCGCTATAAGTTTCTAAACTACCAAACGCATATAAGACTGCGAGCAAAAGCCCAACGACTAACCAGCGATAACGGCTTAAAAGCCAGCTAACAAAACCTAAACTAAACATTAAAGCGGGATAATACCATAAATGATAATAGGTGCCTAAATAAGTAAAGGCTAACAGTAAAGCAAAAGGTAAATAGGCTATCGGGTAATGTTCACTAAAGAAATAATGTAAGCCCAAGGGTAAATAAATTAGACTCCATAATAAATATTGTTGGAATAACTTAAGCCAATAACGTTTAAGATAGTTTTGATCAGTTTGTTTTAACTGATAAAAGTAAGCAGTAGCGATGATAAAAATCGGGACTGCTAAGCGGGCTAAATAGTTTTTAATGATAAAATGCAGCAATTCATTAGGTAAAATCTGTCCAGTGTGAATCGTTATCACCAAAAAAGAAGCTAGATATTGAACCAAACTCAAGCTAGAATAATTGCTTTTGGTAGTATTCATCATGCCTGCCTCCGTTTTAGTTGGTAATCAGTCTAAAATTTGTTAGAATAGCCTGTAGACGAGGTGTGGTATGTTTGATCAAATCGGATTTTCGGAACCAATCTTACTAGTAGGTTATTTATTATTAATTAATGGTTTAGCCTTTTTATTAATGGGTATAGACAAATATCAAGCGGTACATAATGGCTGGCGTGTCGCTGAGCGCTATTTTGCTTTAGCCAGTTTACTAGGTGGCTTAGTGGGTATTTACATCGGGATGCAAGTTTTCCGCCATAAAACCCAAAAAACTAGTTTTCAAGTGAAAGTCCTGACTGCTTTTGTCATCTTTCTAATTTTGATTTACCAAAACCTCAAAGGTTAAGGTTTAAAGACTTTCCGATAATAATCTAATTCGAGAATTTTCGTTGAATAATAAAATTTTTGATTAACTAATTGTTTCACCCGGGTTAATTCTTCCGGTGTAATACTTTGATTAAGATTAGGAGTAAACGTATCCGTTAAAGAATTATAGCGCCCAGCGGAAATAATAAAGCTCCGATTTTCAAAGATAACTAAGGGGAAACTAGTTTTATCGAGTAAATCACGCCCCATTAATAAACGTGAATCATACGGTAAACCAAATAAGTTCGAGATAGTAGGAACAATATCCAAACTTGAAGCTGGTTCTGTAATCGTCGTTGGGACCATAGTTGGGTTATATAAAATAAAGGCGTTGCGATAAAGCTCAAAGTTTTTATCGACGGAACCGCCAGCTAACTCTTCAATTGAATCTTGTTTTAATCCGTAAGGATAATGATCAGCACTTAAGGCTATTACGGTTTTATCTAGTATTCCCGCTTTTTCTAGTTGGGATAATAGATATTCTAAAGCTCGGTCTAATTCAATTTGCGCAGCTAAATAACCTTTGACTAGTGGAGAATAATTCAAGTTTTCTACGTATTTACGGTTTTTACTAGCCATCGCATTTCCGTTAAAGGTGTAATTTAAGTGACCACTAACCGTCATATAATAAGTATGGAATGGTTCATCTTTAATATATTTGGGGATAGTTAATTGCATCATCTCTAAATCTGATTCTGGCCATGTAGTTTTAACATTTAAGCCATTGCCGACCCCTTGATATAAGTAGCCTAAATTGGGGTGGCTTAAGTGGCGATAGTAATAAGTGTAGGTATGGTCATGATAGGCGCGCGTGCTATAACCAAGTTGTTTCAATTGATTACCAAAAGCAAAGGGTAAGTAATTTGTGCTGGAACGGAAGAAGCTCCAGACATCACTTTTTGGTAATAAACCTACGTTAGCCACATATTCTCCATCAGAAGTACTAACATTCCAAAGGGGAGTATAAAAGTTTTTGAAAAAGAAACCTTCATGGACCATTTTATATAAGGTGGGCGTGATATCAGGATGGACAGCTAAATGCGAAAAAGCTTCTGCGGTTAACACAATTAAATTATAACCAGCATACTTACCGGTATAGTAATTCTTTTGGGTACCAGTTTGATTTGAAAAATAAATATGCATATTTCTAATAGTCTCATTTTTTTCAGTCGCGATTAATTTTTCAAAATCAATATCAAGGTTATTATATTCGATGGTAGGTTCAGGAATGACGGGATCAGGAATGTTTGGGTCTGGTAGAGGGTCTTCGATTAATTTTTCTGACCAATGGGTTAATTGACGTTGCCCATTTAACCGCACATAGGTTAATAACCCTAGTTTATTGACGGCTTGATTGGGAGAATGGATATTGTAGTAAAGGTTAAAGGGGGAGTTTAAGGTTACTTTATCAATCTGTAAGCCTAAAATAGCTAAAGCATAAAAGCTGATTGATAAAGCCAACAATTTAATACTCTTTTTAAGTTTTAAGCGGATGATTCCTAACGCATAACGAGCTAAGATAATAAACAAACTGGTAGGCCAAATTAAGATTAATAAGCGCCACCAATGTTGTTTCATTACTAAAATTATCTCAGGGATAAATTGAATAATCTGTTTCGCATTCCCAACTGAATAAAGCGAATAAAAAGTTTGAAAGACTTGATAATAAATATATTGACTTAAAAAAATCAAATTGAAAAATATCAACCAAATTATGCTGAGTGAGAATTGATATTTTATTTTCGCACTTAAAATTAAAACATAACTAATTAACGCAAAGATAATCCCGAAAACTAAACTGAAAAATAAACCGGGGCTTACTAAGACATCTAAAGTCAGCAAGCGGAGACTAGTCTCCCAATAGAATATTAAACAAACTAAAAACAAGAGAAACAGCCATTGGTGCTTTGGCTTGACTGATACCGTTGGATTAAGAGCCGAATATTTTTTCATAAGTAGTGCGTCCTTTTACTTATTATAGCATTTTATGAATTAGGCAAACATAAATTTACTAGACAAAGCGAGTTTGTTTCTTTACAATTAAAGAGAACATAAAGGTGGAAAGTATATGCATCATCGGTTAAAGGAAGTCCTATATTTTTTCCAAGATCCAGCTAAAAAATCTTATTTTAAAATTGGCCAAGAAGTGATTAAATATTGGCGCGAACATAAAGCTTTTCCAAAACAGTATTTTACTTATGGAGTTTATCGTAAAGGTTCGCCAGCGCTAGATGTTTACGTTCCGGAATCAACTATTCGTCAACTATGGCGCTCAACTGAGCTGTATCCACCAGAAAAGATAAAAAATTTAAATAATAAATTAGCTTTTTATCAACTTTGTGCTGAAAATGGTCTCAAAACTCCGCAGCTCTATTTTTATAATCAAAAACAGGACTTTTTTATTCAAAATGAAATTCAACAATTTTCTGATGAATTAGCATTCCGAACCTATTTATTAGCTTTTTTAAAAAAACTTAAGCAAACTAGTCTATTTATCAAACCAGTTAGTGGTACCCAAGGAGCTGGTTGTCATAAATTAACGGTGGAAAAACTTTCAATCGCTAATGGTTGGACGGAATTATATCAGGAAATAATAACTGGGAGTTATATCTTTCAAGAAACCTTAATTCAACACCCGGCCGTGGCGGCTTTAAATCCCAGTAGTATTAATACTTTACGGATGGATGCTTATTTGGCTGATGATTTGATCGTTTATCCAATTTCTGGTTTATTACGGATTGGTAAAGCGGGCAATGATGTGGATAATGTTTCAGCTGGTGGTTATTTTGTTTCGGTCAACTTAGCGACTGGTCAACTCCAAGGCGTGGGAAAAAACCGCTTTAAAATCAGTTATGCAACGTATCAAATGTCTCCTGGGACAAATATCCAGCTGGCTGGTTATCAGTTACCTGAGATCGAATCCGCTATCGCTTTAGTTAAACAAGCGACCCAGGTTTTTGGAGTCCGCTTAGCTGGTTGGGATGTGGCTTTTACGATTAATGGTCCAGTTTTGATTGAGGGGAATACTAGTTATGGTATCGGTATTTCTGATATGGCTTATGGGGGTTATATGAACCATCCGATTTTCCCGACGATTATTAAGCAACATACCAAATAGATTTCTGACAATTTAACTTGCATCTCAGTTAATCTATGGTAGAATTACTATATGCTAAAACCGTATATCCTTGCGAATATGGCGCAAGAGTCTCTACCCGGTTGCCGTAAATAACCGGACTACGATGGAAGAGCTTTTTGGCGTGCTTCTGTCAATACGGATGGAAGTTTTTTCATTTCAGACGGGTTTGGCACACAGAAAGGAGAACTTTATGTTCGAAAAATTATTTGGCCTGAAAGAAAAGGGCTCCAATGTTAAAACGGAATTATTAGCTGGTTTAACGACCTTCTTAACGATGGCGTATATTTTGGCAGTTAATCCAGGTATTCTTTCCGAAGGGGGAGTACCATTTCAAGCTGCTTTTTTAGCGACGGCTTTATCAGCGGCGTTTGCTTCTATTATGATGGGGATTTACGCTAATTATCCTGTGGCGTTAGCCCCTGGAATGGGCTTAAATGCCTTTTTCACCTATAACGTTGTCTTTGGTTATGGGCTCAGTTGGGAGGCTGCCTTTAGTGCTGTCTTTGCTTCAGGAATTGTCTTTATGCTTATTAGTTTTACTGGTTTACGGAAATGGGTCATTGAATCAATTCCTAACCAATTAAAACTAGCTATTGGAGCCGGTATTGGTTTCTTTATTGCCTTTATTGGCTTAAAAAATGCGGGGATTATTATCGCTGATCAAGCTACCTTTGTGGCTTTAGGCAATTTAACCCACCCAGCTGTTTTATTAGCTTTAGTTGGTTTAGTTATTACCTTAGTGTTATTAGCTTTTAAAGTTAAAGCAGCGGTCTTTTTCGGTATGGTGGCGACGGCTTTAATCGGTGTTGTGGCTGGTTTAATGGGTGTGGCTGACATGCCAGAATTACCTAGCCAAATTATTAGCTTTAGTTTTGATACTTCAGCGATTGGTGCTTTTGCTCGTGGCTTTCAAGAACTCTTTGCTCATCCGCAAGCGATTGTCATTATCTTTACCTTTTTATTTGTGGACTTCTTTGATACAGCTGGTACCTTAGTTGCCGTTGCTAATCGGACTAATTTGGTTCAAGCTGATGGTAGCTTAAAAGATGTCGAAAAAGCTTTTATGAGTGATGCCGTTGGAACAGTAGTCGGGGCTGCCTTAGGTACTTCTACGGTTACTTCCTTTATTGAATCAGCTTCTGGGATTGAAGTTGGGGGCCGCTCAGGGTTAACCACCGTCACGACTGGAGTCTTATTTATTGCTTCGATTATTTTAGCACCGTTACTTGTTGTTGTTAATTCAGCAGTAACCGCGCCAGCTTTAGTGGTAGTTGGTATCTTAATGGCGCAACAATTAAGTGGCATTGATTGGAATGACTTTGTTTTTGCTGCCAGTGGTTTTATTACAGTGGTCATGATGATTTTATCTTATTCAATTTCTAACGGTATTGCTTTAGGTTTCATTACTTATGTTGTAATGGCGGTGGCTTCTAAACGCATTAAAGAAATTAAACCGGTTGTTTGGATCTTATTACCAATTTTTATTCTACACTTTATCTTAAAGTAAATATTTCTTAAAAATCTTCAATAGCCCAAAACCTCCAGCCCTAATTTTAATGGTTGGGGGTTTTTTTGGTAAAAACAAGCAACTAGGCTTTTTCTGTTTGCTATCAACCAGTTTGTTTAATATAATTAAACTAACAAGTGAAATAAGCTTTAATTTAGAAAATAGAAAGGGGTTTATGGAAAAAATAACAGCACTTTATGCTGAACACCAAGCACTCCAAGCTAAAATAGTAGATTTTGCTGGTTTTCAAATGCCAATTCAATATCCAACCGGAATCATTGCGGAACATTTAGCTGTCCGAAATCAGGTCGGGATGTTTGATGTCAGCCATATGGGTGAAATATTAGTCAAAGGACCAGCGGCTAGTAAATTTCTTGATTATGTGTTAACCAGTAAGAGTAGTAGTTTAACCGCTGGTGGGATAAAATATGGTTTATTATGCCAGCCAGATGGTGGAGTTATTGATGATTTATTGGTTTATTGTTTAAGTGATGAGGCTTATTTATTAGTCGTAAATGCTTCTAATATTACAAAAGATTACCAATGGCTAAAAGATCAAGCTTTTAGTGGGGTTGAAATTATTGATAAAAGTAGTGACTATAGTGTAATTGCCGTTCAAGGTCCTAGTAGTCTTAAAGTTTTATCTGAGTTTTGGCCCAATTTACCGAAAAAAAGATATACCTTTCAAGAACTTGCTTATCAAAATGAACCATGTCTTATTTCAAAGACGGGTTATACCGGAGAAGCGGGTTATGAAATATATTTACCCAATGCTTTAGCCCCAGTTTTATGGCAAGCATTATTAGCTAAAGGAGTATTGCCTTGTGGTTTAGGAGCACGAGACACGTTGCGCTTAGAAGCAGGTTTACCGCTTTATGGTCAAGAGCTTAGTGCTAAGATTAATCCTTTAGAAGCAGGTCTTGGATACTTTGTTGATTTTAGTAAAGCGGATTTCATCGGTAAAGCGGCTTTAATGGCCCCAGTTAATCGAAAACTAATCGCTTTTCGTTTAGATCAACGTTTAATTGCGCGGGCTTTAATGCCAGTTTATCAAGCTGAGGTAGTCGTGGGCGAAGTAACTTCCGGTACTTATTCCCCAAGTCTAAAAGCCGGAATTGGTTTGGGCTTAGTTGAGATTACTGCTAACTTAACTAAGTTATCAGTAAATATCCGAAATCATCCGGAGCCATTAATCGTGGTCGATTTACCATTTATTAAAAAATAGAAGGAGAAAAGATGAAAGAATTACGTTTTGCGCCAACTCATGAGTGGCTACAAGTTTTAGAAAATGGCCATGGCCAGATTGGAATTTCCGAACATGCTCAAGCAGAACTCGGAGATATTGTTTTTTTAGAATTACCAGCGGTGGGCAGTAAACTTATTAAAGGTGAAAGCTTCGCAACGGTAGAATCAGTTAAAGCAGTCTCAGAACTATATGCGCCAGTCGATGGCGTCGTCGTGAGTGTGAATGAAGCATTAATTGAACAACCAGAGTTACTCAACCAAGATCCCTTACATCATTGGGTGGTGGAGATCGCCGAAATGGGAACAAGTGATGATTTGTTAACTGAGGAAGATTATTTAGCAACTTTATAAGGGAGGAAATTATGGCCGACTATGTTGTTAACACTGCTGGACAACAAGCCGCAATGTTAGCTGAGATTAAGCTATCTTGGGAAGAAATTTTAGCAACAATCCCAACAGAAGTCCGCTTAAAGCGTGAACTTGCTTTACCAAGTGGATTAAGTGAAATCGAAGTAAAAGAAAAAATGACAGCTTACGCTGCTAATAATCAAGTTTTTTCGACAATTTTAAAAGGGGCTGGGGCTTATCAACACTTTATTCCAAGTGTCGTTAAAAGTTTAGCTAACCGAGCTGAATTTTTAACCACTTATACACCTTATCAAGCAGAATTCTCACAAGGTGTCTTGCAAGCTATTTTTGAATATCAAACTATGATGGCGGATTTAACCGGGATGTTTGCTTCCAATGCTAGTGTTTATGATGGGCCTAGTGCCGTGGCGGAAGCGATTAATATGACAGTTAGCTCACAAAAAAATCAAGTGTTTTTAGCCGCCACTTTGGCCCCCCACATTATTGAAACAGTGAAAACTTATACCACATTTTTACCAACTGAGATTGAAATGATTCCAAGTTTAAACGGACGGATTGATTTAGCATATTTAAAACAAGCATTATCAGATAAAACAGCGAGTGTAGTTATTCCCCAACCAAACTATTATGGAATTTTAGAAGATATGACAGCGATTAGTGCACTATTAAAGGAGCATGATATTCCTTTAATTGCTTATGTGAATCCCCATACTTTAGGCTTACTTAAAACCCCGGGAGCTTATGGAGCTAGTATTGCGGTTGGGGAAGCTCAACCACTGGGGTTACCTTTAGCTTTTGGTGGTCCTTATTTAGGTTTTATGTGTGCTAATGAAAAGTTTACCCGGCGTTTACCCGGTCGAATAGTGGGTGAAACCGTTGATCAAAATGGGAAACGAGCTTATACCTTAACCTTGCAAGCCCGCGAACAACATATTCGTCGTGAAAAAGCGTCGAGTAGTATTTGTTCGAATCAAGCCCATTGCGCCTTAACCGCGGCGATTTATCTTTCTGCGGTGGGTCCAACTGGCTTAAAAGAAGTCGCGAATCTCTCTTATCAAAGAGCACATTATTTCCAAGCTGAACTTGCTAAACTGGGTTATAAGTTAGTTTATGATCAACCATTTTTCCATGAATTTTTAACTACGACGCCAATTAAAGCTAAAGAAATTGAAGCCCAGTTAGCTAAACACCAAGTTTTAGCGGGTGAAGTGCTGGATGAATATCAAATGCTTTGGTGTGTGACGGAAATGGTCAGTGAACCAGCGCTAGATCAAGTACTTAGTTACTTAAAGGAGGTCGCGCGCCATGAGTAAACTTATTTTTGAATTAAGTCAAGCTGGCCGACGCACCACTACCTTCCCAAAAACGGTATTAACCTATCAAGTCCCAGCTGAATTTTTAAACACCAGTGAACCCGTTTTACCAGCCGTGGCGGAAATCGATTTAGTTAGACATTATACTAATTTATCACGGGAAACCCATGGCGTTGATAACGTCTTTTATCCCTTAGGCTCTTGCACGATGAAATATAATCCTAAGGTAAATGAAGAGATGGCCAGTTTAACTGGTTTTACCCAACTGCATCCTCGCCAAAATCCTAGCAGTATTCCGGGAGCTTTAACCGCGTTAGGCGAATTACAAGAAATGTTAGCGGAAATTACTGGGATGGAAGCTTTTACGCTCCAACCAGCTGCCGGAGCACAAGGTGAATTTTTAGGGATGTTATTGATTCATCACTATCACCAAGCCCGTAATGATTTAAAAAGAACTAAGGTTATCGTCCCTGATTCAGCGCACGGGACTAATCCAGCTAGCGCCGTCATGGCTGGCTTTGAGGTTGTCACAGTAGCGTCTGATGCCCAAGGTGGTGTAGATATCGCGGCTTTAAAAGCGTTGGTTAACGAAGAAACCGCAGCTTTAATGCTTACTAATCCAAATACCTTAGGTTTATTTGACCAAAATATCGTAGCGATTGCGGAGATTGTGCATCAAGCAGGTGGGTTACTTTATTATGATGGAGCGAATTTGAATCCCATTATGGGTCTTTCGCGACCTGGTGATATGGGCTTTGATGTTGTTCATCTTAATCTCCATAAAACATTTTCCACTCCTCATGGTGGCGGTGGGCCAGGAGCGGGGCCAGTGGGGGTTAAAGCTCACTTAAAACCCTATTTGCCTAGCGGCACCATCGTAAAAGAAGCTGGGAAATGGACAATCTTGTCTAACCCAACTGGAGTTGGTCGAATGACAGGTTTTTATGGAAATTTCTTAGTGACGATCCGGGCCTTAACTTATATTTTAACTTTAGGAAAAGAAGGCTTGGTTAATAGTGCGAAAAATGCAATTATAAATGCCAATTATATGTTAAGGAAACTTAGTGATGTTTATGAAGTGGCTTATCCCGGTATTTGTATGCATGAATTTGTGTTAAGTTTAGCTAATGAGAAAAAGCAAGCTGGTTTTACCGCCAAAGATGTGGCGAAAGCATTACTGGATTATGGTATCCATCCACCGACGATGTATTTCCCAAGTGTTGTGCTGGAAGCTTTAATGGTTGAACCTAACGAAACGGAAAGCCGCGAAACTTTAGACCACGCGATTGCGGTGTTTAAAGAGATCCATCAAAAAGGAGTTAGTGATCCAACTTGGATTACTAGTGCACCGCACACTTTAAAAAGCCAGCGAGTGGATGAAGTATTAGCTGCTCGTCATCCTATTCTCACTTATAAAAGATAAAAAGCTAAGTCAATTGACTTAGCTTTTATTTGGGTTGAAACTTTACTGCTGTGCCATAAACAATG
>CAZAZP010000023.1:0-12945 GCA_964489695.1 uncultured Erysipelotrichaceae bacterium
CTCATGGTGCGAGTTATGAGGTAATTGAGGTTGGTGTGCGCACTCCACATGAACTGAAAAAGACCGAACTAGTAACAGGCGAAGTAGGTTGGTTTACCGCGAGTATTAAAAACGTTAAAGATGTTCGAGTGGGGGATACTGTCACGTTTAAGCAACATGGTGCTGATCAGCCATTACCGGGATATCGAAGATTAAATCCCTTAGTTTATTGTGGTCTTTATCCCACTGATAATCAAAAATATAATGATTTACGGGAAGCTTTAGAGAAACTACAGCTAAATGATGCTGCATTACAGTTTGAAGCGGAAACCTCACAAGCTTTAGGCTTTGGTTTTCGATGTGGGTTTTTAGGTCTCTTACATTTGGATGTTATTCAAGAACGCTTAGAACGTGAATATAAGTTAGATTTAATCGCGACCGCACCATCAGTTATTTATCAAGTTCATTTACTTGATCAAACTATGAAGGAAGTCGCTAACCCCGCTCAGATGCCAGAAAGCCGCTTAATCCATCATATTGAAGAACCTTATGTTAAAGCTGAGATTATCGTCCCAAATGAATTTGTGGGTGCGATTATGGAGCTTTGTCAACGGAAACGGGGAACGTTTGTTGAAATGAAAATTCTCGATGTTAACCGCCATTTATTAATTTATGATTTACCTTTAGGCGAAATCGTTTTTGATTTCTTTGATAAACTTAAATCAGCTAGTAAAGGTTATGCTTCCTTTGATTATGAATTGATTGGGTATCGACCAGCTAAACTGGTAAAAATGGATATTTTACTTAATGGTGAAATCGTGGATGCTTTATCAACGATCGTTCATCGGGATTTTGCTTATCAAAGAGGGAATAGTATTACAGTGCGCTTAAAAGAACTAATTCCGAAACAACAATTCGAAATACCAGTTCAAGCCGCGATTAATGGTAAAGTAATTGCTCGAACTAACATCAAAGCGTTAAGGAAAAATGTCTTAGCAAAATGTTATGGTGGCGATATTAGCCGGAAAAAGAAATTATTAGAAAAACAAAAGGCTGGGAAAAAACGGCTTAAAGCAGTTGGTAGTGTTGAAATACCCCAATCAGCCTTTATGTCGATTTTATTGGTGGATGATGAGTAACGCTCAAGCTTTATATGTTCACGTGCCTTTTTGTGAGCATATTTGTGCTTATTGTGATTTCTGTCGGGTAATCTATCAGCCAAAGTTAATCACCAATTATTTAACGCAATTAAGTTTAGAATTAAAGGCTTTTGGCATTACGGATTATCAAACCATTTACCTGGGTGGTGGGACACCTTCAGCCTTAAGTGTTGCTGAACTAACCACTTTATTTGAAATCTTAGCTCCTTATGCCCAACAGGTGCAAGAATTTACCATTGAAGCTAACCCTGAATCAGTGACACCAGCTAAGATAGCTTTATTTAACGCAGTTGGGATTAATCGCGTCTCATTAGGTGTTCAAGTTACCCAACATGAGTTATTAGCTTCGTTAGGCCGTCGTCATAGCTTTGCGCAAGTGCAGACAGTAGTTAGTAACTTACAAGCCAGCGGTATAACCAATATCAGTGTTGATTTAATGTATGGGATTCCTGATCAATCAAAAGCCCAAGTCCTTGCATCGCTTCAGGCTTGTTTAGCATTAAATATCAAACATTTATCTTTATATACTTTAACCATTGAACCAAACTCAGTCTTTGGTCGCTTAGGTGTTTTACCAATTGATGATGAAACTGATGTTGATATTTTTACCGCCGCACAAGCAGTATTAGCTCAAGCTGGTTTTAATCAATATGAAGTTAGTAATTTTGCCTTGGCTGGTTATGAGTCAAAACATAATTTAGTCTATTGGCATTATGCGGATTTTATTGGAGTTGGGGCTGGTGCTGCCGGGAAAATCGGCTCTGAGCGCTATCAGAATGCTTGTGATTTAGCGACTTATTTAGCCGATCCTTTCGCTAGTCGCGAGTGGAATAGTTTATCACTAGCTGATCAAAAATTTGAATACTTGTTAATGAACTTACGTTTAAAGAACGGTTTTTTATTAACGGATTATGAAACTCGTTTTAAAAGTAGCTTTAAAATTGATTATGCTAACGAAGTTCAGAAACTGATTAGCCAAGAGTTGTTAGTCTGTGATGAGTCATGTTATTGTAGTGAAGCGGGTCTTTTATTACTAAATCAAGTATTACTTGAATTTATAAGTGATGATAAATAGCTATAGTGAAGTACTTAGTGAATTATAACTTTTTTTGCTAGCTTAATATTTTCAAATTGATGATCATTAATGGTCATCTTTGATTTTTCATTAAAAACTTAGTTACCTAATAATTTATTTTTAGCTTACATCTTAAAATGGTGGGAACATAAAAATATTAGACATTCTTTAATGTTATTGACCTAACTTTTCTTACTTAGGTCTTTTTGTATTTATAAATTAAAAACTATATAATTGACTTAACGAAAGACTCAAAAAAGTAATTAACAATTTAAAAGAGGACAGATAAATGAAGAAAAAAGTAGCTTTTCTATTTGGGGCAGGAGCAGAAGCAGGCCACGATAATTTTAAACAATTAACTGGAGTAAAGTATTTTAAAACTACGATTATTGACGAGCAACCAGCTATTTTAGCAGCCTTACAAAAAATCTTTGATAAAAAATACTTTGAATCATGTGAATACCGAAGAGAAATAGTCTATGAAAAAAATAAAAGTGAGAAGAAAATAATCTTAGACATGCTTCGTTTATACTTGGAAGATAGCTACTGGGATAAAGGTGATGATAACTATCAAGATTTACTTGAATGTTTAAAGGAATATGATTTTAATCTCTCCAGTGAATATGTTACAAATTTGATAACAGAATTATTCCCGTCAGTGAAAAAAAAGAAAGTTAAAGAGAAATGGCAAAATTTAACTGGGAAGGATGAGTTGGTTATTAACGATGAAAATGAAGCTAGAATAATAAATGAGTTTAATGAAATATTACAAGGTAATAGTCCGGATAATTTAAGTGAATTAATGACCGTGTTGACAAAAGAAGATAAATGTGAACGGAAATTAATTTATCCAATTACTGTGGCTGGTTTTTTTGAGAAGCATTTTCATACTATTATAGATCCTAAGAAATATGGTAGATACAATTTTATGAAGATTTTTAACTATTATTGGATTGCTTATTTTTCTATTGTTAATGGCATTATTGAATTATTAAGGCCATACGCTAATGAGTTTAATGAGTCCCAACAATTATTTTTACACACAGATGATATTATTAGGTATCAAGAAATCTTAGCTAATATTACTGAATTTACTAAATTTCTCTATTCTAAAGAAGTCAAAAATATTATTAGGACAATAAGTCAAGATAGTTACTATTCTTGGCTGAAAACCCGACTAGCAGATGATAAGAATTTTAAATGTAGTGGAGTTTTAACTGCTAATTATTTTAATTATGTAGAAATTGTTGATGATAATGTTGCCTATCTAAATGGGGCATTAAAACTATTTGAATTTCCTGAATTAATTGATGTTATTGATCTAAGTTTAAAAGATTATTCAATTGAAAATGATGAAGAAAGAAAGGATAAACTATTTTTTCCCTTTATCTTTGGTCAATCGATGTTAAAACCAATTGTCAGTCGACAACAAATTGAAGCTTTTAATCAGGCGATAACCATCTTAGATGATACGGATTATTTGGTTATTCTAGGCTACAATCTAAATGAAGATGATAATCATATTAATAGTTTATTAAGAGATTTTCTAAAGAGGGATCAGTGCAAGATTATTTTAATGGGTGATTTTAATGAGGAAGAAGTAAAGACAAAGTTAAAATTGCGAAAAACTGAAAAGTTAGTTAAGGTTGACTTCGATTATAATGATATAAACCCTCAAATGGCAGTAACTCAATTATTCGAAAAATTAGAAAATATTTAAGAATAATTTAAAGCTCTGTTGAATAATTTTGAAATAGACCAGGATTTTAGCAATATCTACTCAGGAAGTGTTTAATAAATTGACCCAGCTCATGAGAGTGCTATAATTATTTTAGGAGGAAAGTAGTAATGATTATTCGTAGTGCGAATGTTTGGTATGATGAAAAATTTCAACCTTTACAACTCGTGATTGAAGATAATAAGATTAAGCAAATTGTGCCTGATGGTTTTTACCAACAGGACGTGTATGATGTTGGGGAAGCTTGGGTATTACCAGGCTTAATTGATATTCACTGTCATGGCTATGGTGGAGTTAATGCTAATTTCGCTACGCTCGAAGGTTTAAAGAAGTGGAATGATGCTTTACCGGCGGAAGGGGTAACGGCTTATATGATTACGAGCTCGACGGCTCCTTGGGAAGATTTATTAAAGAGCTATCAAGTTATTAATGAATTTATTGAGTCTCAACCCACTATGGCGGAACCTTTAGGCATTCATATTGAAGGACCATTTATTTCTAAAGAATTTAAAGGTGCACATAATCCAACTTACATTGTTAAGCCAACCGTTAAAGCTTTAAAAGAATTACAAGCGCAAGCACCTAATAAAGTCAAAATGGTAGCGGTAGCGATTGAAGAAGATGAAGGTGGAGCTTTTACCCGTTATTGTACGGAAAACGATATTACAGTTATCTTAGGCCATACTGCAGCTAGTTATGCGGATGTGGAATTTGGGCGGACTTTAGGGGCGCGGAGCTTTACCCATACCTTTAATGCGATGGTACCTTTACATCATCGTAACCCCGGCGTAATTGGTGCAGCGATGCGGTTTGAAGATATGTATGCGGAAGTAATCGCGGATGGTGTGCACGTCAATATTGACTTAGTCAATGTTTTGGGCCGCTTAAAAGGAAAAGATAAATTAATTGTTATTACTGATGCAGTAGCGCATAAAGGATTACCCGTTGGTAAGCACCAACTACGTGATCGGATTGTGGAAGTTGGGGTTGATGGCGTCGGACGCTTAGAAAACGGCACGATTGCGGGTAGTTCCAATAAAATGAACGATATGGTAAAAAATCTACTATATCGGGCTGATTTACCCCTAGCAACCGCCATTAATGCGGCCACTAAAAACCCAGCTCGCTTATTGAAACTACATGATAAGGGTGAATTGGAAGTTGGTTTTGCTGCTGACTTTATTGTTACGACACCAGATTTAACAATCTTAGAAACTTATAAAGCTGGTAAATTAGTTTACCAAAATAAAAAATAATGGGTGAACCGAAAGTACTGACCGCTTTAATTAATGCGACTGTTATCAGCATGGAAGCTGATCAGCCAATTTTTGAGCTTGGCTATGTGAGTTTTTTGGCGGATGAGATTGTGGCGGTGGGCCCAATGAGTGCTTATCAACCGACCGTCGATACTAAGGAAATTGATTGTTCGGGTAAGATTATTATGCCGGGCTTAATTAATACGCATACGCATTTAGGCTTGATTCCCTTACGCTCATTAGCTGATGATATGCCTGATCGGTTAAGAAAGTTTCTTTTCCCGATGGAAATGAAATATTTTAATGCGGAGTTAGTCAGCGCTAGTGCTTTATTTGCCGGGGTAGAATCGCTTAAAGCGGGCGTCACGACCGTCGCGGATATGTATTATTTTACGGATAGTTATGCTGAAGCTTTAAGTGAGTTAAAAATTCGTGCCTTTTTAGGCCAAACGATTATTAAAGACCACGCGGCTGATCGGTTTAGTGAAACAGATGCTTTAAAAGAAGTAGCCAGGCTGGCTGAAAAGTGGGCTAATCATCCTTTAATTAAGATTATGGTAGCGCCCCATGGCAGTACGACTGTTAGTCTTGAAACTTTAAAACAAGCGTCAGCTTTAGCCAAAAAATATCAATTGAAAATGATGATCCACATCAGTGAAATGGATTATGAAATGGCATATTTCCGTGATAAGTACAACCAAACACCGATTGAGTATTTTGCTCAAGCGGGTTTATTAGGACCAGAAGTAATCGCTGTCCATAGTATATATGCCCAAAATCAAGACTTTGAGTTATTGGCTAAGAGTCAAACTAACGTCGCCCATTGTTTAACTGCTAACTTAAAAGCAGCTAAAGGAATTATGGATTTAAAGGCGATGCAAGCTGCGGGGGTTAATGTTAGCTTAGGCACTGATGGACCAATTAGTGGTAATACCTTGGACTTGTGGACCCAAATACGGTTTGTTCCAATGGTTCATAAAACGATCAATCATGATCGAAGTTATTTGCCAAGTTATGAAATCTTAAAACTAGCCACGATTAATGGGGCGAAAACGCTTGGGATGGCCGATAAAATTGGCAGTTTAAAAAGTGGTAAACAAGCTGATTTAATTATTATTGATCCTAATAAGTTCAATAGTTTTCCGGTCCATGATGTCTTCGCGACTTTAGTTTATAGTGTCACGAGCCAAAATGTGGAATCCGTCTTAGTCGCGGGTAAATGGGTTATTTATCAACAGGAACTACAAACCATGGATGAAAAACAGATCTTCGCCAAGTTAAAACAAGCGATGGAAGTTTTACCACAAGATTTAGATAAACTAGCTGAGGTGGATTAACTTGTTATTTTAAAGTAGTTATGTTAATATTTATAAGCTTTAATACTCAGTTTCTGGCATCCTCGACCGTTTCTTAGTATTAAAGGACACGATAAAAAGGAGGAAAGAAAAATGTTATCTCAAAGCGAGAAACAAGCGATTATGCAAGAATTCGCCCGTAGTGAAGGTGATACCGGTAGTGTAGAAGTACAAGTAGCGGTCTTAACGGAAAAAATTAACTATTTGACCGAACACATGAAAGTTCATAAGAAAGATGTGCACTCGAACCGAGGCTTATTAAAAATGGTTGGTAAAAGACGTAACTTAATGACTTATTTACGAAATACTGATGTCAACCGTTATCGTGAATTAGTCGAAAAATTAGGCTTAAGAAAGTAACTTCAGCAATAACTGAAGTTCTTTTTTTGTTTAGCAGACCAGTAATTTGGCTTTTAAATTTATCATTTAATTAAGTAAATAAATATTTAGGTAAGCATGGGTAATTATATCAAAGCCAATCGTTCTGTGTTATGATGAGTAAGAAAATATGATGAGGTGAAAAATGGCAAAAGAAGTATTTACGTTAGACTTCAATGGAAGTAAGTTGGTGGTGGAAACCGGAGAGATTGCCAAACAAGCCGGTGGATCAGTGGTGGTCCGTTATGAAGATACGGTTATCTTAGTTACCGCAACAGCTAGTCAGGTAGCTAAAGAGCTTGATTTTTTTCCGTTAACTGTTACATTTGAAGAAAAACTCTATTCAGTCGGGAAGATTCCCGGTGGATTTTTACGGCGAGAAGGACGTCCAAGCGAGCATGCGACTTTAACCTCGCGACTAATTGACCGAACTTTACGGCCGTTATTTGCGGAAGGTTTTAGAAATGAAGTCCAAGTAGTTAATACGGTATTATCAGTTGATAACGATTATAGTGCTGACATGGCTGCGATGTTTGGTTCTTCCTTAGCGTTAGGGGTCTCAAATATTCCGTTTGATGGACCAATCGCGGGCGTCGAAATTGGTTATGTGGATCATGAACTGGTAGTTAATCCTACCCAAGATCAAAAAGAAGTATCTGAATTACTACTAACAGTAGCTGGAACGGCTCAAGCGATTAATATGGTGGAAGCTAGCGCTAAAGAAGTTAGTGAAGAATTAATGTTAGCTGCTTTAATGTTAGGCCAACAAGAGATCCAAAAACTATGTGCTTTCCAAACGGAAATTATCGAAAAAGTTGGAAAAGAAAAGATGGCTGTGGCACTTTATAGTGTTGATGAAACGCTTAAACAAGCAGTTTTAGCCCAAGTTGAAACTGATTTACGCCAAGCGGTAAGTATTAAAGAAAAGCTAGCTCGCTATCAAAAGATTGATGACTTAGAAGCAGCAGTTTTAGCAGATTATGAAACTAAAACTTACGCTAGTGAAAAAGAAAAAAATACGACTTTAAAACAAATCAAAGAAATTTGTCATGGTGTGGTAGCGGATGAAGTCAGATGTTTGATTTCAGTTGAAAAGATTCGCCCAGATGGTCGGGGTTTAACTGAAGTTCGGCCCTTAAATTCGCAAGTGGATTTATTACCTCGGGTTCATGGTAGTGCTTTATTTACGCGCGGTGAAACGCAAGTTTTATCAATTACCACGTTGGGAGCCTTAAATGACACTCAAATTATTGATGACTTAAGTGATGTTGAAACAAAACGCTTTATGCATCATTATAACTTCCCACCATTTTCAGTGGGTGAAACTGGTCGAATGGGAGCTCCAGGGCGCCGGGAAATTGGACACGGGGCCTTGGGAGAAAAAGCTTTAGCTCAAATTTTACCGAGTGAAGAAGAATTTCCTTATGCCATTCGGGTTGTGGCGGAAGTTTTAGAATCAAATGGTTCCTCTTCCCAAGCTAGTATTTGTGCAGGCTCGATGTCGTTAATGGCTGCTGGTGTACCGATTAAAGCCCCGGTCGCTGGGATTGCGATGGGCTTAGTTACTTATGCTGATCACTATTCGATTTTAACGGATATTCAAGGAATGGAAGACCACTTTGGTGATATGGACTTTAAAGTAGCAGGAACTCCTAGTGGTATTACGGCTTTACAAATGGATATCAAAATTGCGGGTATTACCGAACAAATTTTAAAAGAAGCGTTAACGCAAGCGAAAGCTGGTCGTGAGATTATCATGGAAAACATGTTAGCGACGATTAGTGAACCACGTCCCGAAGTTGGTCGCTATGCACCGAAGATTGCGATGTTTAAAATTGATGTGGATAAGATTCGCGACGTAATTGGGCCAGGTGGTAAAGTCATTAATCAAATTATTGCGGATAGCGATAATGTTAAGATTGATATTAATGAGGATGGTCGGACAATCATCTATCATAATGACGCTGAAGCGATTAAAAAAGCTCGAGCATTTATAGAAAATATTGTTAAAGTGGCGAAAGTCGGCGAAATCTATGAAGCAAAAGTTGTCCGAATTGAAAAATTTGGAGCGTTTGTGGAATTATTCCCGGGAACGGATGGCTTACTTCATGTGTCGAAGATTGCCCATGAGCGAGTTGAAAAACCAGAAGATGTGTTAAAACTTGGTCAAATCATTAGCGTTAAAGTGATTGAAATTGATGAACGGGGTCGCGTTAACGTTTCCCGTAAAGATCTGTTGCCTAAACCAGAACGGACCAGTAGCACAGAAAAAGAAACGGAACAACCAGCCACTGAAAAAGCTGCTCCGCTATTTAAAACTGCTTCAAAAAATAAACATATTTTTGATAAATTAAATAAGAAAAAATAATCAATTATTAAAAGATTAATTATTACAAAGTAAGGATTAAATTCTAAAATAGAATTTAGTCCTTTTTAATTGCCTGGATATGATTAAAAGATCTTGCTTTATTAAGTAGGATTTTAATTACTGATTAATCTTAATCTTACATTTTCAGCGTCAGATAATTAGCTAAATTTTTAAACTGCGAAAACTTACGTCTTAAAATGTTATGATAGAAAAGAAGGTAGATAATATTTTGTAATGTGGGTCTATCTTTACAGAAAAGATGCAATCAAAGCTTTTAAAATAGTATGATGTTAATTAAGTAAAAGAAGTAATGTAAAAAGGTAGTAGTTATTACTTTGGTTTTGCTTAGAAAGTTGGACGCCAGATGGATTTAGTTTCGGTTATTGTGCCTATGTTTAATGATGGAAAATATATTGCGGAAACTTTAGCTTCTATCATTAATCAAACCTATCCTAACTTAGAGGTAATTTGCGTTAATGATCAGTCAACAGATGACACCATCGCAATCGTTGAAGCTTATCAAGCTAAAGACAAACGGATTAAGTTATTCCATTTACCAACTAAAGGTGGAGCATCTTTAGCGCGTAACTTAGCTTTAAAAAAGGCAAAGTGAAGATATATCGCTTTTTTAGATGCGCAAGATGTTTGGGTAGCAACCAAATTAGAAAAACAAATCTCTTTTATGCAAGAAAATAATTATGCCTTTACTTATACTTATTATCGTCAAATGGATGAAAATTCCAGACTGCTTAATAAAGTGTATTTTAGTCCTCACCAGCTGACTTACAGTTCTTTACAACGTTGTAATAAAATCGGTTGTTTAACGGTCGTTTATGATGCAAGTGTGGTTGGCTTAATCCAAATCCCTAAAATTGATAAGCGCAATGACTATGCTTTATGGTTAAAGATTTTTAAAATCATCAAGATTGGTTATTTATTGCCAGAAGTTTTAAGCTACTATCGCCATCATTCTGACTCGTTATCAAGGAAACAAGCTAAGCTTAAGTTACTAAAATACCATTATCAAGTACATCGAGAAATTCAAGGCTATCAACCACCTAAGGCCGCTTTTTATACAATGGTTAATGCTGTTTGTAGTCTAATTAGAAAATTCTAAAGGTAATTTAAGGAGTTATTTTAGGGTAGATGCTTAGCTTTGAAATATTGCAATTTTGAAAAGATTAGCGTATGGTAAAATAACAAAGCATACAGCAAGATATAGGTATAGGTGTTATGGTTAAAGATCGATTTCAGTGGTTTAATTGTAAAGTAATGAATCTATTCTTAATTGGGCTTTTGATATCAAACGCTCTTTAAGCCACAAAGGTTCTCCTTATGATAACGCGGTAGCAGAAGCAAACTTTAAAAGTTTAAAATTTGAATTTATATATCAAAATAAATTTGAAACATTAGAAGATTTACAAAGAGAATTAGGGGGACACATCTGGTGGTATAATCATAAACGACTACATTCATCATTAGGCTATAAATCACCAGTTCAGTATGCTTTAACAGTATAACTATAAAAATTGTCCGTTAAAGTGTTGACAGTCCATGATTATGCTAGTATTTGTTAAATATATGGGAGGGACTAATATGCTATTAGCCACTAAAAACTTGAGTAAAGCTTATCAGCTCCGCAAAGAAATAATTCCGGTCTTACAAGATATTACACTCGAAATAAATCAGGGTGATTTTATTGCGGTGATGGGTGAAAGTGGCAGTGGTAAAACGACTTTTCTTAATTGTATTTCTACTCTTGATCGTCCAAGTAGTGGTGAAATTATTTTTAACCAACAAAACATTGTTAGTTTGAAACCAACTGAAATTGAAAACCTGCGGTTGAAACAATTTGGTTTTATTTTCCAAGACAACCATTTGATTTCCTCTTTAACTTTATTAGAAAATATTGCGATTGCGCGTTTACAATATGACCAAGCAGCTTATCAAAAGGCCGAACAACTTTGTTTAGATTTAGGTATTTTAGCGCTAAAAAATAATTATCCGCACCAAGTATCTGGGGGAGAAAAGCAACGGGCAGCAATCGCGCGTGCTTTAATTAATCAACCCGCTATTATATTTGCGGATGAACCGACAGCTTCTTTAAATCCTCAAACCGCCCAAGAAATTATGGCGATTTTAAATGATATTAACGCCACTGGTCAAACGATTGTGATGGTCACCCACTCGAAAAAGATTGCGTTACATGCTTCGCGTTTACTAGTGCTGGATAATGGGAATTTTATTATTGATGTTAGTTTAAAGAATCAAACTGATAAAGAAACATTTATTAGCCAACAAGTGGATGCTTACTTATGAAGTTATTATTTAAAACAATCTATCATAAACAAAAAGTAGTGACTGGTATTTTAATTACGCTAGTTTTAATAACTTTATTCGCACTTCAGCTAAATATTACCACTAACTTTAAGCAAGATACTTTAGTCGCTAGAGTTGCTAAGATTAATGGTACTCATACTAGTATTATCGTAAATAATGATGAATTTTATGAGCGCGCTTTAACCATTGCTAAAAAATACGGTGAGGTTGAAGAAACGCATGTTTTTCCAGCTCTCGAATATAATCCGTATTTTCAGATCAATGCATTTGGCCAAAGTGTTCATTTTGAAGCTCAGTTAACTAATAGTAAGACTGACTATCAAATTATCAGTGGTAAACCATTAGCAGAACTACAACTTTTTGAAGTTGCGATTAGTGAAAATTTAGCTCGTAAAATTCGGGCGACGGGCGCTGAACCCCTTGGTTACGAGTTGGAATATCAATTACTGATATTAGAAAGTTATGAGCTTAAACCGATTACGTTTGTGGTGAAAACTATCTTTGATTATCCAAACGTCAATGATGTGACTTTAGAAGATGATTTATTAGCTGATATTGCGATTTTTAGCCGCGAGCACACAACTTTTGGTTTGATGAGTGAAGCTAGCTTTGAAAAGATTTATGAACTCCATTGGGGCGAAACAACTAAAGAAGCTTATAGTTATTGGCTGGCGGCTTATCAGCCAATAATCAAAGTCCGATTTAATAATTATACGATAGCCAAAGAACAACAGCTAGAAACTGAATTGTTGCGTTTAAATGATACGAGCTTTAATGCTGGAATCGAAGTTATACCCTTACATTTTTTAGCCCAACAAACTAGTACGAGTGAAACACTCTTTCAACAATTATCATTTTATTTAGTCGGGGGCTTAATTATTAGTACGATTTATACTTTTTATGTTTTTCTGCGTCGTCAACTCCAAAAACAAGCATCAACCATCGGAACTTTAAGTTTATTAGGTGTCAGCTGGAAAAAGATTCGTTTAGTATATTTTTATCAGTTAGCCATTATTTTCCTTAGTTCAATGGGTCTATGGCTATTAATGAATCTGGCCTTACAACAATTATATTTAACTGATCGAACTTTAGCTGCCTATTTGGATTTTTCTCAGGTCATTATTTTTAAAATATTACCTAGTTTTTTAAGTTATTTGTTAATTAGCTTTTTAGCTTACATGATAACTCTAGAACGTTATTTAAAACAAGACTTTAAATTGAGTAAAACAGCTGGTTTAGCCTTTCTGAAACAACCTAAGCTGGCTCACCAGCACTTAGCAAGTGGATTAGCGCTTA
>CAZAZP010000024.1:0-12199 GCA_964489695.1 uncultured Erysipelotrichaceae bacterium
TTTTTTTAAACTGCTAAACGACTAATTAATTGCTTAACTAAAGCTAATTGACTTTGGGTAGCTTTAATTAAGCGGTTATCTTTTTTCGTTTGCCGAATTTTTAACGCTTGTTCAAAATAATTAAGTGCGGCTGAATAATCTTTTAAGACTAAATAACTTTTAGCTTGTTGCTGATAAATGAAATCTAAGATATCTTGATGTTGGCCTGATTTAGCCCGCGCTTCAACCACGTTTAAAAGTTCTAAAGCTGCGCTGGGGTCAATTAGCCGTAAGGTTTCACTATAACGCAAATAAGCCATTAATAATTCAATATCTTCTTCTGAATAAATATTACTTAAATAAGCTAAACACCACTTATAGTGTTGTTGCGATTGTTCTAAATAGTTTACTAATCGGTATAAATAACCCAGCGTGAAATAGATTTGGTAACGTTCTTGATCATCTTCAATCAAAATACTTTCAACTTCTTCGATTAGCGAAAAAACGTTCATTTCATCCCAAACTTTTTCTCGCAAATTGTCGGCTTGGTCATAATAAACTAAATTACGGGCATCTTGCACCAATTGTTTTAAATATTCTTGATCTCCGCGCATGTTAACCTCATTTCTGATTACTCAACCAGCTGGTTTATTTATTTTATCATAACAAAGTTTAGCTGGAAAATATACCCCAACTACTAGGGTTGAAAATAGTTGACTAATGTTTTTACCATCACACCCGTCGCTCCTTGGGGATTAATAGCGTTTTTATCATTGTTAACAATTGTTCCAGCGATATCAAGATGGAGCCAGGCTGATTTAGCTGGTACAAACTCTTGTAAGAAACAAGCCGCGATACTAGCACCCCCACCAGCGCCTGGAACTGAATTGACTAAATCAGCGACTAAGCTATGTTTTAAAATTTGGGCATAATTAGGATAAAGCGGTAAACGCCAAATTAATTCATCCGCTTGGTTGGCAGCTGCGGCTATTTTGTTATATAACTTTTCATCATTAGCAAACACTCCAGTAACTTGATCACCTAAAGCAATAAAACAAGCTCCTGTTAAAGTCGCTACGTCGATAATCTTATCAACTGGTAGTTTGGCGGTATAAGCCAAAGCATCCGCTAAAACAATTCGCCCTTCCGCATCAGTATTAGTTACTTCGACGGTTTTTCCATCTAACATTGTAATGACGTCATCACATTTATAACCCGCGCCACTAATCATATTTTCAGTGGTGGGAATAATTACATAAATATTAACTGGCAATTTAACTTCCGCAATATAAGCTAACGCCCCTAAAACTGTCGCTGCCCCACTCATGTCACCTTTCATCTTGGTCATACTTTGGGCTGATTTTAAATTATATCCTCCAGTATCAAAAGTAATACCTTTACCAATTAAAGCGGTAAAAGGTTCATTAGGAATACCTTGATATTTAATCACGATTAAACGAGCTTCATATTGACTGCCTTGATTAACCGCTAAGATACCACCTGCACCAATTTCCGCAAGTTGTCGGTTATTAAAAACCTCAATCGCTAAATTATACTTGTTAGCTAAGTTAAGTGCATATTCAGCTAAGGTAAGTGGCGTTAAAAGGTTACCTGGTTGATTGCTTAAGGTTCGGGTCATATTGATGGCTTGATTAAGAGCGACAGCACGCTTGATGGTAGCTGATAAATCTGTCATCGATAGAAACTCGAAAGTTGGTTGAACCTTGGCGTTTTGTTTAGCTTTGGGATACTGATAAAGTGTAGTACTACTTGCTTCGATAAATAAGCTGACTAATTCATTAATAGAAAACTGAGCAGTAACGGCTGGTCTTAAATCAACCACTACTTTTAATTCGCTAATGGCTTTAGCCACTTGCGCAAAAGCAGCTTTCATTTTACTAATCGAAATTTCCGAACTATTACCTAATCCTAAAAAGTAAATATAGTTAAATGGTAAACGACCAAAAGTATGAATTTTACTCAGTTGACCATTTTCTTTAGCTAAATCAGCATTTAAGTCATAATCTAATAATTCTTTTAGTTCATCAGCCAAGGCGATATCCTGATAAACTGGATAAATAACCGGATAATTTGACTCTTTTAAACTTTTAAACTGGGCTTGGATATACATAAATTACTCCTTTTCATTTGAAATAATTATAGCATAAGACAAAATAATTACACTTGCATCTTTAATTTTACTAATGCTATAATTAAACTAGTTTTATAAGCTAGTTAAGGTAGTAATATGAACGACATCAACGCATCAATTAATAAAATAACCCAATTTAGTTTACCCAATTGGGAAGAATTACCCGCAATTACATTATATCTTGATCAAGTCTTAGAGTACGTCAATGCCTATTTAATGCAATTATCAGTAGATAGCTCATTTAAAGATAAGATTATCACCTCAGCGATGGTCAATAACTATGTTAAGCATCAAATTATCAGTGCTCCCAGTAAAAAACGCTATGGTAAAGAACAAATTGCGGATTTATTAATGATTGGAATTATTAAACATGCTTTAAGTATTAATAATATTAAAAATTATCTTAAATACCTTAATTCAACCGCTGATAAAGCTACGATTTATACAAATTTCATTGAAGAGTTTCAGTTAGCCCTAAAACAGCTAACTAAACAATGTGAAATTAGCGATTCAACAGCTAAAATTGAATTCCAACAAGTTGGAACCCTACCCTTGCGCTTAGCAACTTCCGCTGTAACTAATAAGCTGATGGCGGAATATTTGCTTAACCAAACAATTTTATCCAAATAATTAAGGAGGGCTAATCATGCCAGAAAAAATTGCGATTGTGACGGATTCAGGTTCAGATATTAACCTAGATTTTGTCAAAGACTTACCAATCTTCAAGTTGCCTTTACGAGTAATTGTTGATGGTAAAGAATCAAATGACTTGGAGGTTTCTAATCGAGCTATTTTTGAAGCGATGAAAACTCAAAAAGTCACGACATCTTTACCTAGTCCGGAAGAAATTGAGCAACTTTTTATTAAACTAAAACAAACTGGTTATACGCATGTGATTGCTTTATGCATTTCTTCTGGCTTAAGCGGAACTTATAATACGCTAAAACTATTGGCTGAAGATTTTACGGATTTAAAAATTACCGTAATTGATACCAAAAATATCAGTATTGCAAGTGGTTTTAGTGCAATTGAAGCCGCAGAAATGGTAATGGATGGAGTACCATATGATCAGATTATTGAACATATTTACGCTACCTTTGAAAATAAGCGCGTTTTCTTTACCGTTGGTTCGTTAGAATATTTACGCCAAGGTGGCCGAATTGGCTTAGTGGCTGGTACCGTGGCTGATATGTTACAAATTAAACCAATTATTTCTTGTAATAGTGAAGGAATCTATTACACCGTGCAAAAAACACGGGGTTATCGAAAAAGTATCCAACTTATGTTAAATCTGGCGAAAGATTTTGTTGGTACAACTCCCGATTTTGATGTTGTTTTACTAAATGCTCAAAGCGAACAAGATTTCAATCTCATCGCGGCAGACTTTCAAGCCATGTTTCCCCAAGTTAAAAATATTCCGGTAACCGAAATTACTCCCGCACTAGCGATCCATACTGGACCAGAAGCGGTTGGTATTGCGATTAACTTAAGACCTAAAAAAACTGTTGAGTAACTCAACAGTTTTTAAATGATTTCCCAAACGAAACTAGCCGATTCTTTAAGCTCAATGTTTTCCGGATTAAAATCAAAAGCATAAGCACTCATCATCCGCGGACTGGCAGCTAAGCTTGAATTTGAACTAAATGATAATTCAACCCAACTATAATCAATTTCTAATAATTGACCAACTTTGACCGCTAGGCTTGCACAAAGTGTTTCAGCTTTATTTAAGGCATCTAAAGTAGCTAATTTTAATAATTTCGTTTGATGATTTTCAGGATTACTTACCGAAAAGTTTAAATTGACTTCTGGATTAACTGAAGTCTGAGCTAAAGCACTAATGAGTTGACTGATTAAAACATTATCAAGCGGAAATTTTAATTTGAGATCTTGATAGATACGATAACCAGTAAACGCCTTTTTATAGACCCCTTTTTCTTCATAGCGATCATATTCCATGCTTAGTTTCATTTCCATGGTCTTAATTTCTTCAGCTTTAAAACCACAACTTAAAATGGCGGTTTTAATTTCATTAAAATTTTGTTCGTGTTGCGCAATTGCCGCTGGATATTCTGGTTGTAAAGCGGTTAATTGTAAACTTAATACTGCTAAATCCGGAGCAAGGCTTAATTGCCCTGTTCCTTTAATTTTGATTGTTCGATTCATTTACTGCCCTTTCTAACGATAGCCCATCGCTTTCGCTTCTTGCATAATTTTGACCGAAGCACTAGTCCCAATCCGACTCGCTCCGGCGTTTAGCATGGCTAGCATCGTGGTCAAATCACGAATACCACCAGCTGCTTTAACTTTAACTTTCGCCCCAACAGTTTCTGCCATTAATTTAACATCTTCCACCGTTGCCCCACCAGTGCCAAAACCAGTCGAAGTTTTAATAAAATCTGGTTTGACCATCCGAGCAATCGTAGCTAGTTGCTTAATTTCAGCCTTAGTTAAGTAACAATTTTCAAAAATCACCTTACTAGTTACTTGATGAGTTCGACATAATGCTACTATTTCCTGCATTTCTTTTTCGATATAAGCAAAGTCTTGTTCTTTAACCGCAGTTAAATTTATAACATAATCAATCTCATTTGCCCCAGCTTTGATGGCTTCACTGGCTTCAAATAGTTTGACGGCTAAAGTTGTCTGGCCTAAAGGAAAGCCAATGGCTGCTCCGACCGCCACGTTGCTATCTGCTAATAATTTCGCTGCTGGTGCAGTTTGACCAGAATTAATCGCCACCATTTTAAAGCCGTAAGTTGTTGCTTCTTCACAGAGTTGTTTTAACTCCGAAAGTGAGATGGCCGCTTTTAAATTGGTATGATCAATACATTGCGCTAGCTCAGCTAAAGATAAAGTCATTCTGTTTTCCTCCTTAAATGCTGTAATTGTTTTTCGATGGCTAAAGCAGTTTTAGTTTTCGCTAAACCCCCTTGAGCTGTTTCTTTATATTTCTGGTCTAAATTTTCCCCAATCTCGGCCATGGCTAAAATAACTTCATCAGCGGGGATGACGCTTTTAACACCAGCTAACGCCATATCAGCCATTGTGATGGCTAAGGAAGCCCCTAAAGCGTTGCGCTTAATACAAGGCACTTCGACTAATCCCGCCACTGGATCACAAACTAGACCTAAGAGATTTTTAAGCGTCATCGCAAAGGCTTCAGCACATACCGCTGTTGAACCACCAAAATAATCAACCACGGCGGCACTCGCCATCGCACTGGCACTACCAATTTCAGCTTGACAGCCACCAGCTGCTCCACTAATGGAAGCTTGATTAGCGGTGATTAAACCAAAGATACCCGCCACAAATAAAAAACGTAACTGGGCTAAACGGGATAAGTGATAATGTTCAACTAACGCCATTAAAACACCTGGTACAACACCAGCACTACCAGCAGTTGGGGTCGCGCATATTATTCCCATCGCCGCATTAACTTCATTGACTGCGACCGCGTTGCGTACTGCACTGGCAATTAAAGCACCACTTAAAGGTTGGTTGGTTTGGCTATATTCATTCATTAGTCGGCCAGCTTGCCCCGTTAAGCCGGTCGTAGAATCAATTCCCGCGAGTCCCGTTTGGACACTGGCTTCCATCACACTTAACTGTTGGTCCATTTTTTCCCACATTTCTGAGCGCGTTAATTGATTGTGTTTCTCTTCATAAACTAAAATAGCTTCTAATAAATCACCAGTGGTCTCAGCTAACTGGATTAAATCATTAATTGTCTTGATCATCTTTAGTTTCCTTTAAATCGATAACTATTACCTCGTTAATCCCCGTAATCATTTTCAATTTTGCACTAATTGGTCGGACTTCACAATTATCCACTTCAATTAACATCATCGCTAACGCTCCTTTAGCTTCGCGTCGAACTTTCATCGTAGCGATATTAATCTCCGCCTCATTTAGAACCCGACTCACTTGATAAATCATACCTGGCCGATCTTGATGAGTAATCACTATCGTAATTAGATCAGCACTAATATCGGTCGTAATTTGATCAATCTTAGTAATTAAAGCTTTTCCGCCTCCAATTGAGACACCCGTAATTTTCATTTGTTTTTCTGGATGCTTTAAAATCAATTTCACGGTATTGGGATTAGCTGTTTTAGTGGCTGCATCCGGATAAAAGTTAATTATTAAATGCTGTTTTTTAGCTAATAATAAAGACCGCCGTAAGGCTGGATCAGCTGGTTGCAGATTAAGCAAGCCACCTACTAGTGCAATATCAGTCCCGTGCCCTTGATAAGTCTCCGCAAAGGATCCGTACAGGTGAATATCCACCGCCTTAGGTGGTAATTGAAAAATCGCTCGAGCCATTAAACCAATTTTTACTACTCCAGCGGTATGTGAACTACTAGGACCGACCATTACTGGCCCGATAATATCAAAGACCGAATGATATTGTTGTTCCATCAGCTACTCCTTTAATAGTTGTATTATACCATTTATTTATTTTATAACATGCCAATTTAGCTGTTGCTCTTTGTTTCTGTTTTATAGACTGCTATAATGAATTATATTTAGAAAAGAGTAACTAGATGGAAACACAAATTTATGATGTCTTAATTATCGGCGCTGGGCCAGTGGGATTATATACTGGTTATTATTGTGGTTTAAGGAAGCTTAAAACCCTGATTTGCGATAGCTTGGCCTACTGCGGCGGTCAATTATATAATCTTTATCCTGAAAAACAAATTTATGACTTACCAGGCTTTGTCTCAATTAGTGCGAAACAATTTATTGAAAATCTCTTAACGCAAATTGAAACAGTTGAGCATTTAGTTAATTTTCAACTTGAGACAACGGTCACTCAATTTATCAAAACTGCTGATTACTTTGAAGTTTACACCAACCAACAATCTATTTATGCCAAAAGTATTATTCTAGCGAGTGGTAATGGCTCTTTTCAACCCCGGACTTTAGGCTTAGCTGAAGAACAACACTTTGAAAATATTTATTATTACGTTAATCAAATTAACCAATTCAAAGATAAAGTCGTAACCATCTTTGGTGGTGGTGATAGTGCCGTCGATTGGGCTTTGATGTTAAATCGAGTAGCTAAAACAGTGACCATTGTTCATCGTCGCGAAGAATTCCGGGCTAAACAAGTGATTGTTGATGCTTTAAAACAATCCAACATTCAAATCATTACTTCCCACGTCGCAAAAAAATTAATCGGTAGTAATCAACAAGTCCAAGCGATTGAATTAGAACAGATTAATGATCAGACCTCATTTACACTGGAAACTGAAGCTATCATTGTTAATTACGGCGTAATTTTAGCTAATAGCTTTTTAAAACAATCAGCTTTAAACCTTGAAGCTGGTAAAATCATCGTCAACCAACAACTTGAAACTAATCTGCCTGGCGTCTTTGCTTGTGGGGATGTCTGTTATTATCCAGGTCGAGAAGTTCAAATCACCACCGGGTTAGGTGAAGGCTTAACCGCTTCTGCGATGGTGTTCCATTATCTCTATCCGGCCCAAAAATCACTTGCTATTCGTTAAAAAAACCGTTAACTAATAACGGTTTTTTAAATACTACAACCTGAACGCTTCAAATCGTGTTTTAGCCACCAAATGCCAAGGCCAACTAATAATAAAGAAATAAATTTATAGGGTAACCCAGCGAAAGGTAAAACCATCACGCTAAAGCTAATGCCTAAACTGGCAAAAAAAGCAATGACACACGGTGTGCATCCATAAGTAAGCATCCCAAATAAGATGGCTAAAAAGCTTAAGTTTTCACCAGCTGAATTAATCCCTGTTTGTTTATATAATTGTTGGTTTAAACTAGCTAAATATGTGCTAAAACCAGCCAGTAAAAGATTAATTAAGATATTATTTACGACTAAAACTACCCCATATGCTTGGGCCATCTTTTGATAGGGAAGATTAAGCCCGTCTAATATAGTAAAAATTAACCCGTAGAAAATAAATAAGCTAATTTCCCAAGGGCTAATTTTAATGGTTTTAAATATTTTCCAAGACACGGATAAATTCTTCAATCGGTTGATTACCGACGAATTCTTGATCATTAATCACAATCTTAGGTACGCTTGAAACTTGATATTCACTGGCTAACTCAGTAAAAGTATGAACTTCTACCATTTCACCAACAATATTTTCATTTAATTGCGCAATTTGGTGAGCCTTTTGTACAGCTCCAGGGCAATGAGGACATTGAGTTGTGACAAAAACCTTAATATTGGCAGGCTTAGTTAGTGCTTTAATGCGCTCAACAGTTTCAGCTGGTAAGTGATTAGAAGCATGTGAAACTTCAAGTAAGCCAGTTAATAAAGAATTAATTTCATAACCTAAAGGTACCCCTTTAAAACGGACCCGCACATCGGTTTGTTTATCATCTAATAAAACAAATGCTGGTGCTTTATCAAAGTCATATGACTTAGCTAAAGCTTCGTTTTCTCCATAAGGTAAGGATTCAAATTTAATCTTGTCATTAAGCTCAACTAATTCCTCAAATAATTGTTGGGTCACTTGACTTGGTTCATCAAAATCATCTGTTACAAATAGCCGGATCGTTACTTCATCCACCATCGCAGCTAATAGTTCTTTTACTTGAGCCACAGTGGCTTCATCAAACATCTTTTTCATCTGTTATTCTCCTTTAGTAATAAATTCATTGGCATATAATGCCGCTTTAGCCCCTTCGGCTAAAGAGATTGTAATTTGTTTAAACTTTTGTTCAGTTAAGTCACCAGCAGCAAACAAACCAGGGATTGAAGTCATTTGTTTTTCATCCACAATTACTTCACCACTAGCATTAAGTGCCACTAAATCTTTCACTAAGTCATTATTAGGAATGACCCCGATTTCAATAAAGGCTCCTTTGACTGAAACATTAATTAATTCGTTGGTAGTTAAGTCACGGACAGCTAAGCTATTTAATAGTTGCTCGCCCACAAACTCTTCCACCACGGCAGGTCGTAAAACTGTTACATTAGTTAAGTCTTTAAATTTATTTAGTAGCCAAGCATCAGCCCGGAATTCACTGCGGTGAATTAAGGTGATATGTTTAACTATCTTTGCTAAATCAATCACGGCCTCAATCGCCGAGTTACCCCCACCAATAATGGCAATTTCTTTACCTTTAAATAATGGACCATCACAAATAGCACAATAAGTAATACCCCGGTTGGTAAACTCGGCTTCACCGGGAGCCCCCAATTTGCGTGGTAAGGCGCCCATCGCTAATAAGACACTTTTAGCAGTTAAGCTAAGTCCATCATCTAGTGTTAATTCAAACAACTTTGTCTCAGAATTTTTACTTAGTTGACTTACCCATTGGTAATAATGAGTAATACTATTAAAATCTAAATGATCTGTAAAATGATTAGTTAGTTCTTGTCCGGTAACTTCATTAAAACCTAAAACATTATCAATAATGTTGGTATTGAGTAATTGTCCACCAATTGAGGGAGACACAAGTCCTACTTTTAAGCCTTTGCGATCAGCATAAAGTGCCGCATTTAAACCAGCGGGCCCCCCACCAATCACAATAAAGTCGTAAGCTTGGGTTTGATTAGAACTTGTAGGTGTTACACCCGGAGTTAAATTAATCGTTAACATATAGCTCCTTTCTTAGTTATTATACCCCTAGGGGTATATATAAACAAGCTAATTGCCTTTTATATTATAGCAAAACAATTAGTGTTTTAATGTTTTTTACCTTCACTCTTTAAAATCTCCTGTGTCAGTTAGGTAGAAATTTGCTACAATTAAATTATAGGAATTTTAGGAGGAGAAATATGTCAAAATCATCGGCGTACTTAACAGCGTTTAAGGCGCAAATGGAAGACTTAGCTAACAAACAAGGCCCAGATATTATTAAAATGGCTGAAATGATTGGTCAAGTCATGTTAAATGATGGAATTATTCAATTATTTGGTTGGGATGGTGATCAGACTTTATCGATGGAGTTAGGCTTTCGAGCTGGTGGACTAATTCAATATCACCGCTTAGATCCAAAAGAGTTAGTCTTAAGACAAATTATTAGTAATGAAGAATTTAATGACCCAAAGTTTTTAACTGATGCTTCTACCGCAGAAAACTTATTAGCACTTTATCAAATTGAAGCCTCTGATGCTTTTTTATTAACCCAAATCAGTCATCCCAATGCCCTAGTGGATAACCTAGCTAAACTAGCAAAAAAGCACCAACAAAAAGTCTTTTTAATTACTAATACGAATTTTCCGGGTAATCAAATTAGTACGGCTTATCAGTTAGCTGATGCCATCGTTGATTTAGCGATTCCTTATCCAGATAATGTTTTAACCTTAGCTGGTGATTTAAAAACCGGCGCAACCGCCAATTTACTAGGCAATATTGTCGCCCAAATGTTAACCGCGGAAATTTATCATTATTTAGTTGAGAATAACGCTAAACCAGGAATCTTAATTAGTATGAACGTAAAAGGCGCCGATGAACATAACCGCGAATTAGGGCTCAAATATGATGGCCGTTATAATTCCTAAGGAGCTAATATGAAAACAAAGATTGATTTAATGGCCTTTAAGGATGCCACACTGAATTATTTAGAATGTTTAGAAACCACCCAAAGTGATCAATTAGCCAAAGCCAGCCAAACTTTAGCACAAGCGATTGCTCAAGGTGGCGTCATTCATGTGTTTGGTTCAGGCCACTCTTGGGGTTTTGGGATTGAATTATCGAAAAAAGCTGGTACTTTAGTCCCAGTTCATTTAATTTTAACAACTGATTTTGTTTCAAAAGGTTTGGCTACTTTAGCTGAATTTAAAGATAAAGTAAATATCTTTGAACGCAAACCTGGCATGGCGGATAAACTTTATGATTTATACGATATTCGCCCAGCTGATGCTTTTATTATTATTTCAAATTCAGGCATCAATGGTCTAGTTATTGATATGGCCTTAAAAGCCAAAGCTAAAGGCCATCCCGTGATTGTAATTACGAGTATGGAACATACTTTAGCTGAAGCCTCACGCCACCCCTCAGGTAAAAAACTCTATGAATTAGGTGATATCGTAATTGATAACTGTGGACCACAAGGAGATGCAATTTTAGCAACTGATGGAATCGCTAAAGTTTGCTCAATTTCCTCGATTACTGGTGGCGTCATCGCTCACCTGTTAACAACTGGCATCGTGGAAGAATTACTAGCCTTAAACGTAGAAGTACCCCTGTTACGTTACGCCACTGATGAAAATGCTGAATTAATTAACCAACAATTAAAAGACAAATATGAAGGGAGAATTTAATATGTCTTATTTAACTTACACAGAAACAGTCTTAGATTTATTCGCAAAAATTGATGAGTTGGAAAGAGAAAATATCTTAAAAGCTGCTCAAGTTTTTGCTGATGCGATTATGAATAATAAAATTATTCATACGTTCGGAACTGGTCACTCACATATGATTGGCATCGAATTATTCGCCCGGGCCGGTGGTTTAGCCAATGTTAATGCTATTTTAGATCCAGATGTGATCTCATCTAATGGGGCTCGTCGCTCGAGTGAATTAGAACGTCTACCAGGCTTAGCCCAAATTATTCTGGATCACTATACAATCGCCAATGATGATGTTATGGTGGTTATTTCTAACTCAGGACGCAACAGCGTTCCGATTGAAGTTGCGAAAATTGCGAAAGACCGCGGTATGTATGTGATTGCGTTAACCAATATGACCCAATCTCAAGCGGCTGTGTCGCGCCATCCTAGTGGTAAAAAGATGTATGAATATGCTGATTTAATTCTGGATACGCATGCTCCTTCTGGCGATGCAGCGTTAACTGTTGGGGCCGTCGCAACTGGACCAGTTTCATCTTTAACTAGTATGTTAATTTTGAATAATATCGTCTATGAAGCTTTAAAGATTGTGGAAGCTAAAGGTGGCGAAATGCCAGTCTTCCAATCACAAAACGTGGATGGCTTTGATAACGATGCCCTGTATGCAAAATACGAAGGTCGCGTTAAACACTTCTAAATAATCAAACTAAAAACCAGCTCAAGATTATAATACCTTTAAAGTAGACACTAAATAAAAAACAATAAGATGTTAAAAT
>CAZAZP010000025.1:0-2323 GCA_964489695.1 uncultured Erysipelotrichaceae bacterium
GAGGCGCTTTTATTTTTAGTTGTCGGTTAGTTGTATAAACGTTTGAATGTGTTATAATTGAATAAATCCAGGATAGAGACGAAGTAAATTATTGATATGGCTGAAGAGACCAGACGGTTGGTGAAAGTCTGGGCCAACAATGATTGAAGCTACCTCTTAGATGAGATCAACACTCACGTTGACCACGTTACGGGCAAGAGACACTTAGTTTGTGTAAATTAGGATGGTACCACGTTCTTGACGTTCCTGGCGGGTACTTTTTTTATTAGGAGAAACAAGATGAAATATTTTACGACTGACCAAATACGCCAAATGTTTTTAGATTTTTTTGCTAGTAAGGATCATATGATTGAACCGGGCGCTCCATTAGTCCCTAAAAATGATCCAACTTTACTCTGGATCAATTCCGGGGTCGCAGCTTTAAAAAAGTATTTCGATGGTTCGGTTCAACCAGCTAAACCGCGGATTGCTAATGCCCAAAAGTCAATTCGGACTAATGATATTGATAATGTCGGTTTAACTGCGCGACATCATACTTTTTTTGAAATGTTAGGTAATTTTTCGATTGGGGATTATTTTAAAGCGGAAGCGATTGCTTATGCTTGGGAGTTTTTAACAAGCAAAAAATGGTTAGCTTTTGATCCTGAAAAATTATATATTACCGTGCATAGTGATGACGAAGTGGCTTATCACATCTGGCTTAACGATATCGGAGTACCAGCCACCCGAATTTTGAAAACACCCGATAATTTCTGGCAGATTGGTGAAGGTCCTTGTGGGCCCAATTCGGAAATCTTTTATGATCGAGGAGCGAAATACGATCCGGCTAAGCTGGGTGAGAAACTATTTTTTGAAGAACTAGAAAATGATCGTTATATTGAGATTTGGAATATTGTTTTCTCACAATATGATGCTAAAGCTGGTTTAGATCGATCGGAGTATCCTGAATTACCCCAAAAGAACATTGATACAGGTTTAGGCTTAGAACGTTTAGCTTGCGTGGTTCAAGAGGTAGAGACTAACTATGATATTGATATCTTTCAACCGTTGATTAAAGCAATTGAAAAAGTAGCTAAATATCCTTATCAAAATAATTATCAAATTGCTTATCGGGTAATTGCGGATCATATGCGTACGATTGTCTTTGCTTTAGGTGATGGTGCCTTATTTTCCAATGAATCACGCGGTTATGTGTTACGGCGTTTGTTAAGAAGAGCGGTTCGCTATGGTAAGAAACTTGGAATTGAAACAGAGTTTTTAACAAACTTAGTCCCTATTGTTACCCAAAGTATGGCGACATTTTATCCTACACTAGCCAAGCAAAATGAATTGATGACACGCTTGGTAGCGCAAGAAGAAGAACGTTTCCATACCACCTTGCAAGCTGGAGAAAAATTATTAGCAGAAGTTATTAGTGAACTAAAGACCACGGTGATTCCTGGTGACATTGTTTTTAAACTTTATGACACCTATGGTTTTCCTTGGGAGTTAACGGCTGAGATTGCTCAAGAACAAGACTTAACGATTGATCAAGCGGGTTTTGAGCTAGCGATGCAAGACCAAAAACAACGGGCTCGGGAAGCGCGTGAAGCGATTGATTCCATGGGTTCTCAATCATCAGATTTATTACACTTCACTGCTCCTTACAAATTTTTAGGTTATCAAGCGTTAACTACCTCAGCTACCGTGACGGGGATATTTCAAGCGGGTAAGTTAGTTTCATCGTTAACTGATGCCGGGCAAATAGCTTTTGATCAATCGGTCTTCTACGCGGAAAGCGGGGGTCAGGTGGCGGATACGGGACGAATTTATCAAGCTGATTGTGAGTTGATCGTGACCGATGTGCAAAAAGCAACTAATGGACAAGCTTTACATCAAGTACAAGTTTTAAAAGGTGAAGTCAAAATAGGGGACCAGTTAACTTTAGAGGTTGATCAAGCGCGCCGCCAAAAGATTAAAGCGAATCACTCGAGTGTCCATTTATTACAGCATGCTTTACGGGAAGTTTTAGGTAAACATGTAACTCAAGCTGGATCTTTTGTGACAGCGGAATATTCTCGGTTCGATTTTAATCATTATGAGCGGGTTACTGCTGAACAATTAAGTGAAATTGAACAGCGCGTGAATCAAGCAATCTTTACTAATTATCCGGTGGAAGTTCAGTTAATGAGTTTAGCTGAAGCTAAACAACATGGTGCGATGGCTTTATTTGAAGATAAATACCAAGACCAAGTGCGAGTAATTGGCATGGGTGACTCGTTGGAACTTTGCGGAGGAACACATGTTAGCCAGACTGCTGAAATCGGTGTTTATCGCATTATCA
>CAZAZP010000025.1:2423-7689 GCA_964489695.1 uncultured Erysipelotrichaceae bacterium
CCCAACTCTACTAAAACTCAGCGAAAAACTAGGCTTTGACTATTAAAATTAATGATAATAAGTTAAAATTGAGAAAAGGAGGGGTTTTATGTCTCAAGATTCTTTTGAAACAAAATCTTTTGATGCTACCGATATTAAACGGGATACGATTCGGAATATTCTCACCCTCGCCCGCGAAGCTTTAGATGAACGAGGCTATAATGCGGTCAACCAATTGGTGGGTTATTTAATTTCAAATGATCCAGCTTATATTTCGAGCCATAAAAACGCTCGGAGTATTATTCAATCGGTCTCCCGAGATGAAATTATCGAGGAGCTAGTTCGTCATTATTTGGACAGCAAGTAATGCGATTATTAGGTTTAGACTTAGGTAGTCAAACTGTCGGGGTAGCCATCTCAGATGGCCTAGGCATTTTAGCTTCGCCATTAACAACTTTAAATTTTCCGCCGGAAGATTATGAAGCAGCTTTAAAACAGGTCATCGATCTCACTAATACTGAGGAAATTGGTGCGATTGTGATTGGCTTACCGAAACATCTAAATGGCACAATTGGGGAACGAGGAAATATTTCCTTAGCTTTTCAAGCAGAACTGGAAAAAGTTTTGACGATTCCAATTATTGCTTGGGATGAACGATTTACCACTAAACAAGCCCAACGGATTTTAATTATGGCGGATGTTTCTCGCCAGAAAAGAAAAAAAGTGATTGATAAAATGGCAGCGGTATTAATTTTACAAAGTTATTTAGATACCAATAGAAAATAGGAGACCCAATGGATAATACACTCTATGTTATTAATGAAGATGGTACTGAAATTGAAATGGAAGTAATTCTTACTTTCTTTAACGAAGAATTAAATAAGCACTTTGTGTTATATACTGACCCAAGCGATGAAAATGGTAATGTTTATGCTTCCTCTTACGATGATGAAGGTCATTTATTTCCCGTTGAATTAGAAAGCGAATGGGCTGTAGTAGAAGAAGTCTACGAAAGTTATATCAATGAAGACGAAACTGAGTACCAAGCTTAAGCTACTGCTTGGCTTTGGCGCTTTAGTCATAGCTGGCGGGTTAAGTACCTATTTCTTTTATCAAACAAGTCTAGCTCCACTTCAGACGATGAGTGAACCGGTTGATTTTGTTGTGGCCAAAGGTGAAACTGTGGGTTCGGTCATTACCCGTTTAAAAGAACTTAATTTAATAAAAAATGAATTTGCGGCAAAAGTTGCGGTAAAACTGCAAGGCTTACAACATTTAAAACGGGGTGGTTTTGTATTGGACCGCAGCTGGTCAACTACGGAAATTTTAAAACGTTTAAATGATTTACCAGATGATAATCAAAACACGGTGACAATAACCTTTCAAGAAGGCTTATGGGCCCGAGACTTCGCTAATTTATTAGCCCAACATACTAATGTTGGTAAAGCTGAGTTATTAAATCTCTGGAATGATCCAGTTTACTTGGCGACCTTAATTGAGAAATATGAATTTTTAACGAATGATATTTTAAACAAACAGTTAAAAGTTAATTTGGAAGGGTATCTAGCCCCAAATACTTATGAGTTTTATCAAGTCACTACTGCAGAAGCGATTACTGAACGGTTGTTAGATCAAACAAAGACTATTTACGATAAGTATCGTGATTTATTTCAAGCTAGTTCCTATTCAATTCATGAATTATTTACCCTAGCTTCGATTACCCAATTTGAAGCAGGCACTGCTGCTGATGACCCAATTATTGCGGGTATTTGGTATAATCGCTTAAACAGCAATATGCCTTTACAATCAAGTGTCACAGTTTGCTACGCTTTATATGATTATAAAACCTGGCAAGAATGTGAACGTAATACTCGTTACGAGTCACCATTTAATACTTACAAATATGCTGGGATTCCGCCAGGACCAGTCGCAGCTCCGGGCGAAACCGCGATTTTAGCGGTTTTAAAACCGCAAAAGACCGACTATTATTATTTTATTGCGGCGGTTTATACCGATGGTAAAATCCATTATGCAAAAACATATCGCGAGCATGAAGCTAATATTGCAAAATACTTAGCACCATATCGATAGTTAAATGAAGAGTATTGTAATTGGCATTGCTGGTGGAAGTGCTTCAGGCAAATCTTCGGTTGCTAGCCGCTTAAAAGATCATTTTGGTACGAGTAAATCAGTTTTGATTTTACGGCAGGATGACTATTATCTTAATCAACCGGAGTTAAGTTTTGAAATGCGGGTTAAGGTAAACTATGATCATCCGTTAGCTTTTGATTATGATTTGCTATTAAAACAATTAAATGAACTCAAAGCTGGTCAAGCGGTAAATACACCAGTCTATGATTATAAGAATTATTTACGGAGTGAAATTACGGAATTAGTTGAACCAGCTGAAGTAATTATTATTGAAGGTTTATTTGTTTTAGCTCAAAGTGAGTTACGAGCTGAGTTAGATATTAAAGTTTTTATTGAAGCTGACGCCGATATTCGTTTTATTCGCCGCTTAGTGCGAGATGTTAAAGAACGGCAACGCTCCTTAGATTCAGTCGTTGAGCAATACATCACGACGGTTAAACCGATGCACGAACAATTTGTGCAGCCATCGAAAATATATGCTGATATAATTATCCCGCATGGGGTCGAAAACATCGTGGCGCTTGATTTGCTTACCACTAAAATAAGTAGTATAATAACCCAGAATAATAATTATTGAGTGAATTGAGGTGAAGATTGTGGTGCAAGAAAAAGTATATGTAACTAAACAAGGTTTAGAGGAATTAAAACAAGAACGAGAACGCTTAATCCGCGTTGAACGCGAAGAAGTTAAATTAGATTTACAAAATGCCCGGGCGCAAGGTGATTTATCTGAAAATGCTGATTATGATGCAGCTCGTGATCGTCAAGCTAAAGTCGAAGCACGGATTAGTGAATTAGAACAAATGCTAAGTAATTATGAAATCATTAATGAAAATGGCAAAGCTTCAAAATCAGTAAAACTAGGCTCAACTATTCGCATTTTAGATTTAGAAGATAATTTAGAAGAAGAATACACGATTGTGGGTTCAGTCGAAGCAGACCCCTTAAATGGTAAATTGTCTAACGTCACCCCACTTGGGGCAGCACTCTTAGACTGTCGGCAAGGTGAAATCGTCACGATTGAAGCTGCTGAACCGTATCAGGTGCAAATCTTAGAAATTAAGTAGTCAAAAAGACACATCATAATGATGTGTTTTTTATAGGTATTTTATATCTTTCACCTATATTAGAGCGGTGAAGGGAATGAAAAAATATCTCGTTTGGTTGGGTATCACTTGTATTATTTTAATCAAGGTTATAGATTGGTCCGCCTCCACTAAACTAAATTATTTACCAGATCAAGCTGTGGAAATCACTGTGGCTGGTGAAGTTAAAAACCCTGGTCGGGTTACGGTTTTTTTACCTCTTAGTTTTCAAGAATTATTAACATATTTGAAATTAAACGAAAGCGCTGATATCAGTGGTTTTAATCCATTAATGCCAGTTAAAGCGAATGATTATTTTTTCATTCCAGCTAAAGGACATCAATTAATTTCAATTAACTATGCTAGTTACGAACAACTTTTACAAGTCAAAGGCTTAGGACCAGTTTTAGTGACGCGGATTATTGAGTATCGCGAGTGTCACGGCCTATTTCAAGCGGTCAGCGACTTAATGTTAATCAAAGGTATCAAACAAACGACCTTGGCTAAGATCGCCCCATTTCTATGTCTTTAAAGCGTTTTTGGTTTTTAGTCGTCCTTAATTTGCTGGTGGTTTTAACTTTAAATCATTTATATTTACAAGTTATTTGGTTGAGCGGTTTATTGTTATTTTTACGACCAGTTCAAAAAAGGGCCTGGCGTTGGTTATTATTATTTAGTTGTTTAATTATTTTTCAACAATGGTATCTGCGCCAACTACCCCAGACTTTTTCTGGAACAATCGTCAAAGTTAATGCTAATAACGTAATCGTGCAAGTTAAGTCGCGTAAAATTATAGTTAATCAGATTCGCGGAGCTACCTTATTTGAACAACTAAGTTTTACTGGCAATTATCAAAAGCTTGTGGGCCCACCTTCGACTTTTGGGTTTGATAAAATCCACCATTATCAAGCGCAAGGGATATTTTATGAAATAACGCCAACTACTTACCAGCTAAGTGCTAGTTCAAGTTGGCGTTATAAATTGGTCTGCTATTTAAAACAAAAATTCACTGCTCAAAACTATCGTTTAATTGAAGAAACACTGTTTAATAGTTATGAAAATCACTTAACGGAAAGTTTTTTAACTAGTTTATTATTTAGTAAAAGTTTACTGATTAATGGCTGTGTTCAATTGTTTGGTGTTATTATGGGTTATTTTTTTCCGGAAAAACAAACTAAGTTGTTAAAATTAATGGTAGTTAGTTTATTATCATATTTTTTTGGGTTGTATTTAATTTTTTGGCGTTTTCTTTTATCCAATTACTTTCCATTTTCATCAAGTAATCGTTTCATGAAATGGGGTTTTAGCACCTGTTTTTTATTAGCCATCAAACCTTTTTATGTTTTTCAGGTTGGGTTTGGTTTACTTAGTGCCATTAGCTTGTTGCGTTGTTTTAGTCAAGCACGCCATTGGTATACTAATTATTTAGCGATTATTCCTTTAAATCTGTATTATTTTTATGAATTGGATATCTTTCGCTTAGTGGCTTATCCGATAGTTCGCGTGCTGGCTTTGATTAATTTTTTGTTAGTCGCGAGTCAATTAATTTGGATAAAGTTAGATTTGTTATCAGGCTGGGCAAAACTGCTAAGTAGTTTACCGACGTGGGAATTGGCCTTAAGTGGTCAACCAAATTTTATTTGGTTAATCATTTGGTTTGAGTTAGCCAGTCTATTTTTATTAGCTCCAAAAATTAGATATTTGGCGGGCTTGATATTGTTATTAGTTTTTAACCAAAAACAACTATGGTTTCAACCAGTCGATATCGTAACCTATCTTTATGTTGGTCAAGGTGATTGTGCAATTATCCAGCCAGCTTTTTCTACTGAGGTGATTGTGATTGATACGGGTAATAAATATAATTATCATTATTTAACAGATTATTTAAAAGCCCGTGGCATCACAACGATTCGTTATTTAATTATTACACACCAAGATGAGGATCATAGTGGAAATCAAATTAGTTTAACTCAAGATTTTTCGGTGCGCGAGATAATTACGACTAAAAAGGACTTCACTTTTAAAAACCAACAGTGGTCAGCCTTATTAGC
>CAZAZP010000025.1:7789-11918 GCA_964489695.1 uncultured Erysipelotrichaceae bacterium
TTTGTTTTTACTAGTAGTAAACAACTATTTTTATTCTAGTCAGATTTCTTTGTTATAATCAAAGGGGAGATACGATGATCTATTTATTTTATGGCGAAGAAATATTTTTAATAAAAAATCGGATTAAGTTATTGTTAAAGGAATTAGCTTGTGATGCAGCTGATGTAATTGCTTATGATGGCTCAAGTAAAGATTTTGATATCCAGCGCGTATTAGAAGAGCTAAATACTGTGTCGTTTTTTACTGCCCATAAAGTAGTTTTGGTGGAACAAGCAGTATTTTTAGCTGGTAGCCAAAGTTTAAGTGAAGCTGATCAAACGGCGTTGAAAAAGTACTTAAATAAACCATTTGAAGGAAGTACTTTAATTTTTTCATTGTCTCAAGCTAATCTAGATAAACGTAAAAATCTTTCGAAAGAAGTATTAAAGCTGTCAATTAATGAACAATTTAACCCCTTAAATCCGAGTCAAATGCGAGCTCAAATAATCAGAGACTTATCTGATCACCAAATTAAATTAGCTGATGGGGCTTTGGAACGACTAATAGAAAAGATTCCGTGTGATTTGATGGTTTGGCAACAAGAACTAGCAAAGTTAGAACTTTATCCACATCAATTAACGGTAGATGTAATTAATGCCTTAGTAACGACTGATACTTATGATGATATTTTCGATTTAACAACCGCTGTGATTAAAAATGATCAAACTAGTATTTTTAAGATTTATCAAGATTTATTACATTTGAATTATGATGAAATAGCGATTTTATTAATCTTAGCTAGTCAATTACGGTTTTTATATCAAGTCTTAGTTTATGCAGAGTTAGGTTGGTCGCAACCCGCTATTGCCCAAAAACTACAAGCTCATCCTTTTCGGGTGAGTCAAAATTTAAAATATCAACACCATTTAGCAACAAAAACTATCTTAAGTTATTTAGCAAAGTTAGCGCAACTTGATCAAGAGATTAAAGCTGGCAACTTGGATAAAGAAGTCGCACTTTCGCTCTTTTTTAGTCAACCAACTTGGAATTTTCCAAAATAAAAGTGGAATTATGCTTCCACTTTTTTTAATTGGTTAACTAGTTGGCTTAAGCGCGCTTTATGTCGATTAGCATAGTTTTGATGATGAATATTGCTAGTGACGGACGCATCTAAGCGGTGATAAACCTGTTGTAAGGCGACCTCAGCCGCGGTTAGATCTTGGTTTTTCACGGCTAAATTGACACGTTTAATCGCATTTTTTAAAGAAGTCTTTTTGCTTTTAGCGATTTTTGTCCGTTTACGATTAGTTCTAACGCGTTTTTCCTGCGATTTAATCTGTGGCATACTTCCTCCTTGTGTTGATTAGAGTATAACAAAGCCCGGCTAATAAAGCAAAAATGTGTTTAAAGTTTAATCGCACCAGCTTTGTATAAAGCAAACTTAGCACTGGCAGGTCCAATGAGTTCATAAAGAATGGACGAGGCTAAAATAATCGTCATTAATAAGTTACCAATATCTGGGGGTAACATTCGGCGCGATAAATAGGCTAGGCCGATTGAAACACCAGCTTGGGGAATAAGTGCAACTCCTAAATAGTTGCGCGCTTCTTTGGAGGCTTTGACTAAATAACAGCCTAAATAAGCACCGATGTATTTCCCAATAATCCGAATTAAAAAGTAAGCGACTCCCACAATACCAAAAGTTCTTAAGACATTAATATCTAAGTTCATCGCGGAAACTACAAAGAATAATAACATGATTGGTGGTGTAAAAATATTTAGTTGGTGATAAAGTTCTTTATCATTTGTTAAATTAATATAAATCGCCCCAAAGGTCATACAAGCAAGTAAAGGCGAAACATCAAAGGTAGCACAAAAGCCAGATAAACCTAATAATAAAGCGACAGTTAGAATTAACCGGTTATCTTGGGAGCGCTTGGGGCTCTTTAATAATAAGTGGAGTATCCAACCAAAGATGGCGCCAATGAAAATAGTTAAGATATTTAAAAGGATCGGTTGAATGATAGTAAACCAAGCAAAACTACCGCTATCTAAGGCAATAATTAAAGAAGAAACAATACTAAACACCAGTAAACAAACAACATCGTCTAAGGCTACTACTTGTAAGAGAATATAAACAAAATCTCCTTTTGCATGGTATTGATTAATCGTCATTACGGTACTGGCTGGTGCAGTGGCAGTACCAATCGCTCCTAATAATAAAGAGAGCTTTAATGACAAGCCAAAAATAAAATACATACTAACGGTAATAAAAATACCAGCTAGGATGGATTCAAACAAAGTAATAATAAAGACCCATTTACCAGTTTTTAGCAAAGTCTCTTTCTTAAAAAAACGACCGACCCCAAACGCAATAAATGCTAGGGCAATATCACTAATAAAGTCTAGCTCCGCCACAAATTCGCGAGGAATAATCTTTAAAACGTATGGACCGATGATAATTCCGGCGAGAATATAGCCACTAACGTTTGGCAAAAGCAATGTTTTGGTGAAACGAGTCACCAAAAAGCCCGCTAAAAGCATAATGGCTAAAAGCATTAAAATGTAGCTAGGCCCATTTAATTTACTCCATAAATTCATACACATCATTCTTTCTTAAAACCTTGGTTAGTTACCAATCGCTTATGGAGAGCATTAATAAATTATATTAGTACCTTTATAGATTTTAGGCTATTTTGTTTGAAATTTCAAGAAATTAACCCAGATTGGTGATTTTTTTTATTCAATCTTATTTGATGATATAATATGGCTGGAGTGATATTAATGGCACCAAGAATTATCTTTATGGGTACCCCAGAATTCGCACAAACAGTTTTAGCTGGTCTTTTAGCAGCTGATTTTCCGCTTGTAGCAGTCGTTACACAACCTGATCGACCAGTTGGACGGAGTCAAGTCTTAAACCAATCACCTGTTAAAAGACTAGCGTTGCGGCATGGTCTAAAAGTCATCCAACCAGCACGAATTATGACTACTTTTGAGCAGTTAGAGGCTTTAAAACCCGACTTATTTATTACTTGTGCTTACGGTCAATTTTTACCAACGCGGTTATTGAATTTGCCGGCTTTGGGTTGTTTAAATCTACACGCTTCTTTATTACCTAAGTTAAGAGGTGGCGCCCCCATTCATCACGCCATTATTCAAGGCGAAACCAAGACAGGCATTTCACTGATGCAAATGGATGCCAAGATGGACGCTGGTCCAGTAGCCCTACAAGCAAGTTTACCAATTGACTTAACTGATACCGCGGGTAGTTTGCATGATAAATTGGCCGCTTTAGCGGCGGATTTAATTGTTAAAGCTTTACCCCAATATTTGGCGGGTGAATTGAAGTTTACTCCACAAGTTAAAGAGTTAGTTACCTTTGCTTATAATATTACTAAACAAGATGAATTTATCAGTTTTAGACGACCTTATTGGCAAGTGTATAATCAGATTAGAGGCTTAATTCCATGGCCGGTTGGTTACGCTATGCTTGCTGGGAAACGGCTAAAGCTTCATGGTGTGAAGTTTTCAGAATTCACTAGTCTAGCTTTAAGTGGGACACTACTAGCCGCGGTTGACGATGAAATAGCGGTCGTGGTCGAAAACCGAGTTTTATTATTAACGGAAGTACAGTTTGCGGGTAAACAAAAAATTTCAGCCCAGGAGTTTTATCAAGGGCAAGGAAAAACATTAATCGGAAAGCGGTTTGAATAAATTTATGCAACAAAAAAATATTCGTAATTTTTCTATTATTGCTCATATCGATCATGGTAAATCAACGTTAGCTGATCGAATTTTAGAAATGACAGAATCAGTTGGATCACGTGAAATGATGTCACAACTATTAGACACGCTAGATTTAGAGCGGGAACGTGGTATTACTATTAAATTAAATGCAGTCCAGTTAAAGTACCACGCCTTAGATGGTGAGACTTATATTTTTCATTTGATAGACACCCCCGGCCATGTTGACTTTACTTATGAGGTCTCACGTTCTTTAGCAGCTTGTGAAGGGGCACTTTTGGTCGTCGATGCGGCGCAAGGAATTGAAGCCCAAACACTGGCTAATGTCTATTTAGCGTTAGATAATGATTTAGAAATATTACCGATTATTAATAAAATCGATTTACCAAATGCGGATATCGAA
>CAZAZP010000026.1:0-1652 GCA_964489695.1 uncultured Erysipelotrichaceae bacterium
GTTTCTTTTGTTGACTTTAAAATTAATAGTATTAGAATTATAAAAGGTCAGCATCAACTAGTTAAATGTTTGGAAATAACTTTAACTAGTAGTCTGATTTAAGGAGTAAAAGATGAAAGTTTTAATTGTTGGAGCCGGAAAATTAGGTTCAAAATTAGCAGAACAATTAATTAATGAAAATATTGAAGTAACGGTTGTTGATATTAATCAAACCAAATTGGATAAAATCAAAGATCATTTAGATGTTTTAACCATGACGGCCAATGGCCTGGAGATTGCTGTTTTACAAGATTTATCGTTAAACAATTACCAGATTTTAATTGCGGTGACGGATAGTGATGAAACTAATATGATTATTTGTAATATCGCGAAGAAACTAAGTGGGATTAAAACAATTGCCCGGATTCGTGATCCAGAATATGTTTCCCAATTTGAATTTCTTAAGGCTCAAATGGGGATTGATCATGTGGTTAATCCAGATTTAGCTACTTCACTTGAAATAGCTCGTTATCTTTTAAAGAGTTATCAAATAGCTAATGGTGATGTTACCCAAAATAAAGTTACATTATTAGATATTCATGTCAAATTATTACCAGAATTTATTGGTTTAAGTTTAAGCCAATTAAAAGATTTCCAAGGTTTACTGATTGTGGCCTTATTACGCAACAACGAGATAATTATTCCCTCTGGTACAACGATACTAGCAGAAGACGATATTATTTATGTAATGGGTGATAGCCAACGATTAATTGAACTTGGCAATCGTTTTAAACTTAATCTGGGCAGTCAAAAATTAAGGCGTGTAATGATTTTAGGTGGGGGTAAAATTGGTTATTATTTAGCGGAACGGTTAATTGCTGCTAACATTGCGGTAACTATTTTTGAAATTAACCCAGAACGCTGTTTATATTTAGCAGAAAAACTGGATAAAGCCTTAATCATTAATGGTGATGGGACTGATATTAGCTTATTAGAAGATGAAGACTTAGCTTCGGTTGATGCTTTAGTGGGTGCGACAGGTTTTGATGAACAGAATATTTTAATGGCACTAGTAGCAAAACAATATGGCGTCAAACAAACTGTTAGTAAAATCAGTCGTAATTGTTATGCTAGTTTAATCAATAAACTGGAAATTGATTTCGCTTTAGACCCAACTAATATTATTGCTGGTAATATTTTAAAGTTTATTCGGGGTGGAAAAGTTGTTTCTGTTTCTTTACTTTTAGGTCAACAAGCCGAAGTAACTGAATTGATTGTGGCGAAGGAAGCCTTAGCAGTCGGTAAGTCCTTATTAGAACTAGCACTACCTTCTGGAATTATTGTGGGGACAGTAGTCCGAAACAAACAAAGCTTTATTCCAAATGGTCAAACGATTATTCAAGCGGATGATCGACTCGTGATTTTCTGCAAAGCCAAACATCAACCTCAACTAACCGTCTTTTTAACCAATAACGGGCAAGCTTAATTATGAACAAACGCTTGGTAACTAAAGTTTTAGGTTATTTATTAATGATTGAAGGCGGATTAATGTTGCCTTCACTTTTAGTCTCATTACTTTATCAACAATCCGATGCTTATGCTTTTGTTTTAACTATTGGTATTTTATTAGTTTTTGGAGGTTTGTTAGCCCAAATTAAAACACTTGATCAAAA
>CAZAZP010000026.1:1752-10794 GCA_964489695.1 uncultured Erysipelotrichaceae bacterium
GGGATGGGTATCCTAGTCTTTACCGTAGCGTTTTTAACTCGCTTAGGAGCTAGTGGTTTTCAAATCTTTAAAGCTGAAAGTCCAGGCCCAACAAAGGATAAAATCGCACCACGGATTAAAGATACTGCCCGCATCTTATATGTTACTTATATAGTGATTACGGTAATTGAAGTTGTGTTATTACTTCTTGGTGGAATGAGCTTTTATGATGCATTAGTGCATACCTTTGGAACAGTTGGTACTGGTGGTTTCTCTTCACATACCGCTAGTATTGGTTATTACACTAGTTCCTATTTACATATTGTTATTTTCGTTTTCATGGTTTTATCGGGCGTTAACTTTTCTTTATATTACGCATTATGGCAAAGAAAATGGCATGATGTCTGGCATAATAGTGAAATGCGTTTATATTTGAGTTTTGTTTTTGGAGCAGGTTTATTGATTAGTTTAAACTTGTTATCTAGTCAAACCTATCATAATATTGGTATTGCCTTAAGAGACGCATATTTCCAAGTTGGTTCGATTATTACAACTACTGGTTATGCGACGACTGATTTTGATCTTTGGCCTTTATTTAGTAAATTGATTCTTTTCTTTTTAATGTTTGTGGGTGGTAGTGCTGGTTCAACTGCTGGAGCAATTAAAAATATCCGGATCCTAATTTTGTTTAAAGCGGTGAAACGTCAAATCATGCATATCTTTCACCCCAGTGCCTATTTACCAATTAAAGTAGATGGGAAAGTAGTAAATGAAGAGGTAGTTAATGGTATTACGAGCTTCTTTTATTTATATATGGTGTTATTTGTCGTCGGGGTCTTACTGATTTCCTTAGAAGGCTTTGATTTTATCAGTACGTTAAGTTCAGTCGCCACAACCCTTGGTAATGTTGGACCGGGATTTGGAGTAGTTGGACCAACTCAAAGCTTTGCTTTATTTAGTCCCGCTAGTAAATTATTGTTTTCCTTTTTAATGCTATTAGGTCGTTTAGAGATCTTTACAGTTATCAGTCTGTTAGCTCCGAAAGCTTGGCGTCACGAGAAAGTATAAAAAAATAGCGTTTACCTCGCTATTTTTTTCTGATCGATTATCTAAACTATATCTTCGTATTTGGCTAAGAGAGCTGCTAAACGGGTTTGACGTTTTTTCAGATGTTCCATCATCTCAGTTAAAGCAATTTCTCCATCATGAGTAATCGTATAGATTCTTTTTTGTGGTCCAGTACTACTATCGGACCAATCCGAGACGACTAGATCGTTTTTTTCCATTGAACGCAAGTTACGATAAATCGTCGAGATATCGAATTGTTCAGGTTCAAAGCCAAATATTTGTAAACTATCCCGGAGTTGATAACCATAAGAAGCTTGTTCTTTAAGTAGGACTAGTAAATAAGCTTGTAGGCCATAACCAAAGGGTTGACGTTGGTGAGCGCGCCGGCCACTAGAGTGACGGCCCCGCGGGTGATCAAAATGTTCATGTTTGTAATAATTACGCATCGCTTACCTCCTTTCTATTAGTATCGTGCATATATGCTACATGCATATAGTAAACGATAGCGATTTCTTTGTCAAGTCCTAAACACTATAATTTTACTTAATAGTTATATTTTATCTGCTATGTTATAATAAACCCAAGTTAAGGGGGATGAGATTTGACAATATTGAATGAAAAACTTAAAGAAGTTGCTCTTGCGGTGTTGCCAATATCTTTTGTTGTTTTTTTATTACATTTTACTTTAGTGCCATTAGAACTAGAAATGTTTTGGCGTTTTATGTTAGGGACACTAATTGTTATTTTAGGCTTAGCCATTTTTTTAGCTGGTGCTCAGATCGGAATTGTCGCGATTGGAACTTTGATGGGTGAAACCTTAATGAAAACTAACAAGCGCTATTTAGTAGCTGGTTTAGGCTTTTTACTAGGTTTTCTCATCACGGTGGCTGAACCTGACTTACAAATCTTAGCTCATCAAATTAATTTGGCCTCAGGTGGTTTATTAAGTAGCACTGCAATTTTGTTGGTAGTTTCGATTGGGGTTGGTGTTATGGTGAGCATTGGACTTTTACGCATCTTAGCTGGCCAACCATTAAATAAAACGTTCTTGTTAGTTTATAGTTTTATCTTTTTGCTAGCGATCTTTGTTTCAGAAGAGTTTCTGGCAATTTCGGTTGATGCTTCTGGTGCGACCACCGGTGCGATGACCACACCATTTATTTTAGCCTTAAGCTTTGGGGTCTCCCAACTTAAAGGCGGCAGTAAGAGCGAAGAAGATAGTTTTGGGATGGTTGGATTAGCTTCGGCGGGACCAATCTTTGCGGTAATGTTGATGAGCCTAATACGGGGGCTAAAAAATATTGAAGCAGCTTTAGATCCATTTATTTTTAACCAAGGTATTTTAAGACCTTATTGGCAAGCTTTTCCAGTATTTTTTCGGGAGTCATTTTGGACAATTCTGCCATTAGTTATTTTATTTATCTTGTTTAACCGCTGGAGTTTTAAATTAAGTCAAAAAACTAAGCAACATATCTATTTTGGCTTAATATACACTTTTTTGGGTTTAACGTTATTTTTAGTTGGCGTTAACGCTGGTTTTATGGAAGTTGGGTTTGTGATTGGCGAGAAGTTGGCTAGTCACCAACTTAGTTTCTTACTACCAGTGATTGGCTTTGTTTTAGGGTTAGTCGTGGTGTTAGCTGAACCAGCTGTGGAGGTCTTAACGCAACAAGTGGAAGAAGTAACCGCCGGCCACATTAAAAAGCAATTTATTTTAGTTACTTTATCATTGGCTATTGCCTTAGCTGTTATGCTTGCGATGTTAAGAATTATGATACCCGACTTAAAATTATGGCACTTACTATTACCTGGTTTTGCTTTAGCGATTTACTTAAGCTTTCATGTTCCAGCTATTTTTGTCGGGATTGCATTTGACTCAGGTGGAGTCGCTTCTGGACCCATGACCGCAACCTTTATTTTAGCCTTTGCCCAAGGAGCAGCGGGTGTGATACCGAGTGCCAATGTCATGGTGGATGGTTTTGGGGTGATTGCGATGGTCGCAATGATGCCGCTAATCGCGATTCAATTACTAGGGATTATTTATAAAAAGAAAGCCAAGCAGGAGGAATAAGGTGGAGTTAGTCAGTAACTATGAAATCTTTTGTGCAATTCTGCCCGCGGGACAAGGCAGTAAAGCTTTACGTTTAGCTAAAGAACATGGGGCAAAGTCAAGTCAGATTTTCTATGGCTTAGGCATGAGCGAAAGCTTATTATTAGAACGCTTAGGTTTAGCTGAGATTAAAAAAGAAATATTTTTAACTTTAATTAATGTTCAATTAGTAGCGAAGCTTTATCAAGTCTTTACCGAACGCTTTAAGCTTGATCGAGCAAATCATGGGATTGCTTTTTCATTACCGTTGAAACATTGTTTCTTAAATAAAAATGAATCAGCGATAAAGTTTAGTCAGGAGGAAGAACACGTGTCATATGAAGCAATTTTTACCATTGTTAATAAGGGATTAGCGGAAGAAGTGATGGAAGCGGCCAAGGAAGCTGGCGCTCCTGGGGGGACTTTAATCCATGGTCGAGGAACTGGTTCAAAAGAGAAGATTAAACTATTTGATTTAGATATTGAACCAGAAAAGGATATTATCCTAATTTTAGCGCCAAGTGATCAGTGTGAGAAAATTGCCTTGGCAATTGACTCCCGAATCAAAGCAAATAATACTGCTGGTGGGATTATCTTTGGCTTACCCGTCACTCGTACATATGGGTTATACCAAGCTAAAGACTAGTAAGTTTATTAATAATTAAAAGCAGTTTTATGCAATTACATACTTAAAGTGTAAATAGTTATTGACATAGAGATAATTAATAGAAATGAGTTAGTATGAAAAAGTTTACCTTTTCAATTTATCCAGACTTTGTTTTAAACGAAAACGCGGAAACTGTTTTTAATTATTTGAAATTGGGTAAATCGTTTGGAGCAAGTAGTGTGTTTACTTCAATTCATCAACCAGAATTTACTCTTTTAAAACAATTGCAAGGATTAGTTAAACTTGGCCAACAAGTTTATCAACTTGATATGGATCTCATAGTTGATATTGGTGGTAGCCACTTTCAAAAGATTTTGACCGACCCCAGTCTTAAAGAGTTAATGATTCAAGCCAAGATTACTGGCTTAAGACTAGATTATGGTTACTCATTACCTGAAGTCAAAGATTACGTTCAATATTTTGAGTTACATAAATTAGTTATCAACGCTTCCACGATGACAGCTGCGATGCTTCGTGAATTTCTCCAATATCAACAATTAAACTTTCCCGCAGTACAAGTTTCTGCTGGTCATAATTTTTATCCGCGTCCGGAGACAGGTTTGTCCTTAGCTTATGCGCAACAACAATATCTTATTTTTAATCATTATGAAATTGAAGTTGATGGTTGTGTCTCAAGCTTCGCTAATCGAAGAGGGCCACTTAAACAAGGGTTACCCACTTTAGAAAGTCATCGAGCAGTGAGTATTGAACAAGCTATGGTTGAGTTAGTTGAAGAACGAGTTGCGGATAATTTTCTTTTTGGTGAACAACAGCTAAGCCTAAACGAATTTCAAGCAATAAGTCAGGTACTAGCTGATAAAACGTTAGTCTTACACTATACACCTTTAATTAGTAATATCGATCTTTTGGTAAAAATTGAAGCTGAACCACACAATTTCCGGATTGATTCAAACGATGATTTTTTTCGCTCAGTCACTTCCCGTACGATGGCGCAATTTGGTGAAAGGCAAAAGCCCATCAATACTATTACCCGACCAGCTTATTGTATTACGATTGATAACGATAATTATGGTCGTTATCGCGGTGAAATCCAAGTAGTAATTAAGGAAACATCAGCTGATGCAAGAGTCAATGTAATTGGAATAATTATGCCTAACGATCGGTGGAAGTTAAAATATTTTCGCCAAGGTTATCAATATCAATTTAAAAGCGTTACTTCTAACGATGTGTAAATCTTAGTTAAAAGATGATTCAATAATTTAATATTTACAGCATTTGCTGTAAGTAGTTTTATACTTTGTTAATTGCTTAACTAATCGAGTGATGTTATAATTTCTAACATTGTAATATATTTTTTTGACGCGCTTTTGGATAAGGGGAAATTATGATTAAAAAGTATTTTGGGACTAAACAATTTTATGGACGGGTCATGTTAATTGCTTTACCGCTAATGCTCCAACAAATGTTAAATTCATTAGTAAATATTGTAGGTAATTTAATGGTGGGACAAATCAGTGATAGTGCGGTAGCCGCGATGGCGCTGGTTAATAGCTATTATATGATTGCGTTAATGTCGATTATTGGCTTTACCTCGATTTCAGGTGTATTTATTACCCAATATCATAGAGCCAAAAATCCTGCCAAAATTCAAGAATCATTTCGAATTTCGCTACTTATTAGTGCGATGTTAGCTATCCCGTTTATTATTTTTGGTTTAACTTTTTCGCGAGAAATTATTGTTTTCTATAGTAATCAAATTGATGGACCAGTAGTGGTTGAAGGAATTCAAGCCCTAAAGATTATTACGTGCTCTTTAATTCCAATGGCGATTGCTACAAATATCTCAAATGCGATGCGTTCAGTTTAAGATACTAAAACGCCGTTATTTGCTTCAATTGCTTCCATCATTACTAATGTTGTCTTTAACCTAATTTTTCTATTCGGTTGGTTTAACGCACCTCGGATTGGCGTGTTAGGGGTGGCTTTAGCGATGCTTTTATCCCGGACGATGGAGATGCTGATTTTACTAATAGTTTTTATCAAGCGTGATTATGATTTTAAATTCCCTTTGAAAGATTCATTTTTAATTAGTAAAAGCTTATTAGTAGAAACGCTTAAAAAAGGGTTTCCTTTAGCAGTTAATGAAATTATTTGGGCTTTCACGATTAGTTTGTTATGGAAATTCTATGGTACTCGCGGTGAACTGGCGCTAACTTCTTTTGCGATTGCGAGCACTGTCTATGATATCTTCTTTTCTTTATTTGGTGGAATTGCGACCGCGGCTTCAATCATTATTGCCCATAACTTGGGGGCTAATAAACTTACTGAGGCCAAAACCCAAGCTTATCAATTACTTAGCTTTGCCATTTTAATCTCTTTTGGTTTTAGTGCGGTGATTTCTTTAATGCCTTTAGTGATTCCTTATCTATATCAGGCGATGAGTACTGAAGCTTTAGCGCTAGCTGGTCGGATCTTGCGGGTAATGGCCTTTTTCTTCCCATTTTTCGTTTCAAATTTTATGATCTTTTTTACACTTAGATCAGGTGGGGCGATTCGTGAAGCACTTTTTATGGATGCGGATTTATGGGAGGAATTATGTTACCAATCATGGCTTTAGCTACCTATTTCACTTCAGTTAATTTCATTCAATTGTATATCATTGGTCAATCAGTCGACTTCTTAAAATTAGTAGTGGCTAGTTCCTTTTTAAGGAAAGAGAAGTGGATTAAAAACTTAACTGTTAACAACAGCATTTAACTTAATAAAAATGAGCGAAATTGCTCATTTTTATTTTCTGCTAGGTTTATCGCTAATATGTTATAATAAACACATTGTAATTTAATTGGAGGTCGTTATGCGATATTTAATTGGTGATAGAAAATTTTATAAACAGGTAATCTTTATTGCCGTTCCAATGATGTTACAACAAATGTTAAGTTCTTTTGTTAGTATTGTCGATAATTTAATTGTTGGACAGGTTGGCGACAGTGCGGTCGGAGCGATTGCTTTAGTCAATCGTTATTTTATGATTTCGTTTTTTGCAGTCTTAGGTTTTACTTCAATTGCCGGTGTGTTAATTGCCCAATATGCTGGGGCGAAAAATCACGGCAAGATGCAAGAAACATTCCGTGTTTCATTTTTAACCAGTGCGGTTTTAGCCACACCATTTGTTTTTGCTGGATTAGTTTTCTCCCGCGAAATCGTGAGCTTTTTTAGTAATCAAACTAGTGGACCATTAGTTGAAGAGGCCATTCGTGTTTTACGGATTATCACCATCTCCTTGATTCCAACCGCTGTTTCCATTAATATCGCTAATGCGATGCGGGCAGTTTATGATACGAAAAAACCACTATTTGCTTCGTTAGTTGCGATTTTGGTCAATATCACTTTAGACTTTGCTTTTCTTTATGGTTGGTTCTTTTTACCAAAGTGGGGTGTGATTGGTGTTGCATTGGCTACTTTGATTTCTCGGATTGCGGAACTAGGCATTTTAATTATTTTCTTAAAAGTAAATGATTATGATTTTAAATCGCCTTTAAATCAAATTTTTAATGTGACGAGTGATTTAGTAAGTAAAGTAATTAAAAAGGGCTTACCATTAACTTTAAATGAAATTATTTGGTCTTCTGGTGTAAGCTTGTTGTGGAAATTTTATGCTACTAGAGGTGAAAGTGTTTTAACCTCGTTTGCGATTTCTAGTACAACCTCCGATATCTTCTTTAGTTTATTTGGTGGGATGGCGGTAGCGACGACAATCTTAGTTGCTCATAACTTGGGTGCTAATGAATTAGAAACCGCCCGGCGCAATGCTTATCAGCTTTTATTTTTCAGTATGTTGATGTCGATAGTCTTTGGTGTTTTGATTTATTTAACTTCGTTGGTTTTACCTTTACTATATACAAAAGTATCACCGGATTCTTTAGCTTTAGCCCAACAAATTTTATGGATTATGGGAGCGTTATTTGTTTTTTATATGTTAAATGTCGAAACGTTTTTCATTTTACGGGCTGGTGGAGCCATCAAACATGCACTAATTTTAGATGGTGGATATATGCTACTAGTGAACTTACCGATTGTGGCACTATTTACCTATTTTACTTCAGCTTCGGTCTTAGAGCTTTATTTGATAGGTCAGTGCGCTGATATCGTTAAATTGATTATCGCTTTCATCATTTTACGCCGTGAACATTGGGTAACAAACTTAACTATTCCAGCCACGGCTGAAGCTCAATAAGTGATAAAAAGCTAATTGTTTCTTGGATAAAATTATTTGAAATTGAATGTCTTTAAAAAGCTAATTATCTATTGAAATACCAAAGTCTTTATGCTATTATAAATTAGCACTTGCCTGAATAGCTCAGTCGGTAGAGCAATCGGCTGTTAACCGATCGGTCATAGGTTCGAGTCCTATTTCAGGCGCCAGTCTGGCACGTTGGAGAAGCGGTCAACTCACATGCCTTTCACGCATGCATTCACGGGTTCGAATCCCGTACGTGTCACCAGGTAAGTAATCACTCGTTAGCAGTAACGAGTTTTTCTTTAATAGGGGTGGTTTTGATGCGAACAATCAATATCTTTATTTTTGGGGATAGTTTAGCTTATGGTGCGGCTGATACCGCTGCTTTAGGCTGGGTCGGGCGGGTGCGCCAAGCTTTCGAACAACAAAAACGAGCTTATTATCGGTTTTATAATTTAGCAGTATTAGGTGAAGGACTTCCTAGTCTCTTAGCTCGCATGAGTTATGAACTAGCAGCTCGTCAAGTTAAGGAAGTCGACAACTATATTATTATTGCTAGTGGTATTAATGATACACAATTTTTTAAACAAACTCCTAAATATTCCTTAACAGAATTTCAAGCTAATTACTTAAACATTATCCAAGCTGCTAAACTATTTAGTAAGAAGATTGCTTTAGTCGGTTTAACGCGGATTGATGAAGCGAGAGTTAGCCGTTCACCCTGGCAAAAGGGCCATAGTTTTAGTAATCTTAGGATTGCGGAGTTTGATCAAAGTATTAAACAATTAGCCCAAGCTAATGATATAGCTTATTGGTCCGTCGCTGAAATCTTAACTACTGCTGATTTAAGTGATGGTTTACATCCTAATAGTGCTGGTTACCAAAAGTTATTTACGTATCTTAAACCACTAGTTGAGAACTTAATTCAAACGAAAAATGATTGAGTTATTAATTCAATCGTATTATAATATTTATGCTGTGACTTGTTAGCTCAGCTGGCAGAGCAACTGACTCTTAATCAGTGGGTCCAGGGTTCGAATC
>CAZAZP010000027.1:0-10320 GCA_964489695.1 uncultured Erysipelotrichaceae bacterium
CCCAATAAAGTGGTCCATAGCGATAATCTACTGAACTAAATTCTCCAGGAAAATAAAACACTAATTGGTGAAAATCATTGGTTAAAACCCCGATTAGTAAGATTACTATTGGTAAAATTAACCAATAAGCAACTTTAGATAACCGGTAATCTTCATGTTGACCTAAAGATAAGGCCGTATAAAAACAAATCAAGGGAATAAATAATAAAGGAATATAGTAGCAATACCATAAAAAACGTAATAAATTTGGTTGATCAATGATAAAGTAGTATCTTGTTGTATTTAAAAACAACCAAAACACTAACAACCCCGCAATTAATAATAAATAAAAACGTACTTGTTTTTGGGTCACGCGGTAGTTAAGCGATAAGCTCCAAACAATAAATAAAGTCAAGTAAATAAATACTCGACCAAGACTTGCTAAAGTAGCTATCGTTAAAGAACTACTACTTCCCGCGATTTCGCGCAAAATTACGGCCACTAAAATAGCCAAAAAAGCAACTAACCAACCAACTTTAGCTTGTAACCATGATTTGAAAAAAGCTGGCTCACGATAAGCAGCCATTTTTACCTCCTAGTCATTAACTAAATTTCTTCTTAGTTATATTATAACCGATTGGTTGACTTTTTAAAATCCTGTTTATTCAGTCCGTAAAGCAGCGACAGGATCCATTTTAGCGGCTTTAGAAGCGGGAATTAAACCCGAAATATAGGCTAAAAACATACTAATCAAAACTAGAATAATCGTCGCAGTAAAACTTAGCTGAGCAATATTCGCAATTTTAAAAATTCGATAAACGACGCGATTCGCAATTAAAGCTAAACCATAGGTAATCCCAACCCCAAAACTACCAGCTAATAAACCAACTAGTAGTGTTTCAGCGTTAAAGACCCGCCGAATATCTTTCTTCCGGGCTCCTAAGGCGCGTAAAATACCAATCTCTTTAATCCGTTCCAACACTGAAACATAAGTAATAACACCAATCATAATCGATGAAACAATTAAAGAAATTGAAACAAAAGCAATTAAAGCATAAGAAATCGTAGAAATAATCTCCGTAACCGAAGATAGTAAAGCTCCAATAAAATCGGTATATTTAACCATTTTTTCTGGTTGATCTGAGTTACTCATTTGGGTATTATAAGCTTCTAATAACGCAATTACTTGATCTTTGGTCGTAAAATCACGAGGATAAAGATTAATCTGCGTAGGCTCCGCGCTATCGCGATAACCTAAGAGTTTCAAATTACTACTTTGATTAACCGTGGTCGTTTCTCCATAGCTTTTTAAAAGTAACATTAAATCATTTTCGGTTAGTTTAAATTGAAAGGCTTGGGCTAAGACCGCTGGATTGATTTTAACCAGTTGGGCCAGCGTCGCTGGCGTAAGTTTACTGCTTAATTGGTCTAGCAAGCTTTTTTGTAAGGTAGTGAGTAAACTATTGCCCACACTCGCAATATATTCATTAAGATAATTAGTTAATAGTGCTTGAATTTCTACTTGGATTTGATCAGTAAAACCTAACTCAGTCAACTTTAAACCTAAAGCAGATTGAAAAGCTGGACTATTTAAATAAGCCGTTAAATTATTTAACCAATCATTAATATCCGTGACACCAGCTGCTTCTTGCTCCGCCACAAAATCCATCAATAACTCATTTAAAACTTGACTTAGTTCAGCCCAAGGTAAATCTAGCTGTTCTGCTAAACTGGTGGTAATCTCACTTAAATCTAGTGGTGGTAGTTCAATCGTACTAAAATCAAATTCAAAGCCACTTAATAAAGCACCTAAATTTCCAGTTTGAAAAGTAATGGCACTAAATAGCTTATTTTGGTCAAAACTAATTAACTCACTTAAGTTAAGTTCTGGTTTACTAGGTAAACTAAAAGCTTGATTAGTAAACACATTAAGCTCGGGTTTGGCTAATTGATCTTGAACTACTTGAAACGTTTTCGCTTCATTCATTAAATTGGTAATAAGTTCAGCTGGATAATATAAACCAGAGGTTAATAGTGGGGCTTTAGATGTATCACTAGCTTGTACAATACCGACGACCGTTAAATCCGGACTTTCATCGATGATAGCTTGACGAAACTTAAAGTCACTACTTTTATCCACCCAAAGTTGATAGATGGTATCATAAACATAAAGCTTAGCTGGTTGAACAACTTTAAAACGAACAGCTAAAGCATCGGCGTAGTTAAAACTTTGATCATTTTGATCATTATTTAAAACAGGTGCTTCACCTTTTAAACTTTCAAATTGTTTTAATAAAGCCAAACGATCCTTTAAACCTAATGCATAGGCAGTCAAATCTGAGATTGAACCGCGATTAGATAACACTACCACGATTTCATAAGGATTATTTGGCCAACGTCCCGCCACGACTTGGTATTGATCAAGGTATAAACTAGCTTCTGCTGGTAAGGCATTAAAGCTACTCATCCCCATTTCACTACCACCCGCAAATAATTCTAAGCCGCCAGTACTACCAATCCCAGTTTGTTTAAAAATTTGATCGGGATTAACTTGTTGGACCGCGTAATCAACGGTAGGCAAATAGATTTGAGGCGTTAAACTGTATTTATATTCAATACTTTTCACGTAAGGTTCAAAGTCAGCTTTATTTTTATCTAAATAAGCTTTTAAACTTGCTAAGTCATTTTGGTTTTGATGCGAAAAAATATTTGATAAAGAATTAATGACCGGTAATTCAGCTTGTGACGATAAGTCACTACCACCGGTACGACTATCCATCAAACTAGTTAAATCAATCCCCGTCGCGTTAATCGTAACTGGATAGGCATTCATCGTTTCTTTTTCAATGTTTCTGATGTAATCATTAATTCCACTAGCTAAAGCTAAGATCGAAGCAATTCCAATAATGCCAATCGACCCAGCTAAAGCCGTAATAATTGTTCTGGTACTTTTAGTTTTTAAATTACTTAAAGATAGGCTTAAAGCGGTTAATAAAGACATACTAGTCCGCTGTAGTTTACTAAAGACACCTTGATTTAATTCTTCTTTTGCTAAAGGTCGGGAATCTTTAATCACTTCACCATCCTTTAACTCAATAATCCGATTCGCATAGTCATGAGCTAATTCCGCATTATGCGTCACCATAATCACTAAGCGATCACTAGCAATTTTTGCTAATAGTTCCATCACTTGTTGGCTAGTACTGCTATCAAGTGCGCCAGTTGGTTCATCCGCTAATAAGATTTCGGGATCATTAATTAACGCCCGCGCAATCGCTACCCGTTGCATCTGTCCACCACTTAATTGGGTTGGTAATTTATTAATATGATCAATTAAACCGACTGCAGTTAAAGCCGTTAAAGCCCGTTCTCGTCGGGTCTTACGGTTAACCCCACTTAAGGTTAACGCCAACTCAACATTAGCTAACACGGTTTGGTGATTAATTAAATTATAACTTTGAAAAACAAAACCAATTCGATTATTGCGATAAGCATCCCAATCTTGATCATGGTAACGTTTCGTCGAGACTCCATCGATTAATAAATCGCCTTGATCATAGCGGTCTAAACCACCGATAATATTGAGCATCGTGGTTTTACCTGAGCCAGACGCACCTAAAATCGCCGTAAATTCATTTTGGCGGAATTGAATAGAAACATTTTTTAAAGCATCTTGAACAAACGATTTAGTCCGATAAGATTTAGTAATTTGGTGAAGTTCTAGCATAATTCTTCCTTCTTTTGTGCGCAGTTATTATAACATAAACAGCACCTAACGGGTTGTTTCTGACTCAAACTAAATTTACTTTTTCATATAATAAACCACACCTGGCGCCCCCAGCCCCAAATGCAATCCATTGCCCGGTTTAATCGGTGACATCAAAATATTTACTGAGATTAATTCAGTTAAAATTTGTTTTAAAGCTTCAGCTTCATGTCGACAATTAATATGATGAAGCACAATTTCAACCACCGTTTTCTGTGCCTGAGTAGCTAATAACTCAATCAACAACTGTTTTTTACTAGGCTAACCGAATTAAATGTCCCACTCATCAAACTAGAAATCAAAATCCCGATAATACCATGCCCTTGATTTAAGCTGTGACGAAACTTATTTTCAATATCCACCCAGTGCTGGCTAGAAGGAAACGGAAATTCCCACTTGTTTTATCCATTGGTAAACTCTAAATTATCTACCGCAGTTTCTTTCAAACTTTCAGTGCCAAAAGTAACAGATCAGGATAAGATTTTAATCTTCAAGCCTTTAACTACTTGGGGACGAGTTTATGAAATACAATTAGTAATAATTTAATAGCCAAAACTACTTTTTGACTTAAATTACAAAATATTTAGTTAAACATTGGCTACTTGATTTAGCTTGATAGCAATTCTTGAAATAAGAAAAGCAATGGCGGTTCCTAACAGCATCCCTGCTAAGACATCAGTTGGCCAATGAACCACAAAATACAACCGACTTAAGGCCAAGACAAAAGCCAAGATGACATAAGCAGTGCGCCCTGGTGCTTTTAAAAAATATAACGTTAACGCCACTGCAAAAGAACTGGCACTATGACCAGAAGGAAAAGAGAAACCACTAGGGGCTTTAATTAATAAAGTAAAAGGATAAGTGGTAAAAGGACGAGCACGGGCAATAAAAGGTTTTAAGATTAAATCATTTAAACCATATTCGATGATTAAAGCTAACGCTGCAAATAGCGCAATTTTCCTGGTCTTTTTAAATAACATTAAAACTAGCAGAATCATAATCCAGATTTCTCCATGATTAGCTAGATTAGTTAAAAATCCCAAAATTTCATTTAAGAGTGGTTGATTTAAGCTTTGAAACCACTTTAAGATGGCAATTTCCATAGCTAACTCCTTTTTTGTGATAATTTACATAATAGTATTATACGTTATCACCCGTTGAAATCCCAAATTTTAGCTGCCAAATGATTTGACTAATTTAATAAAATGTTCTTTAAGCATGGTATAATTACGCTAGGTGAAATATGCGTAAACAAATTGGTGTAAAAGTCGGCATGATGGGATTAGTGATTAATGGTACCCTAGTAACTTTTAAGCTCTTAATTGGGACAGTTTTTCATTCGCTCACGTTAGTAGCGGATTCTTTAAATAATCTCTCGGACTTTCTTACCGCCTTATTAGCCATTATTACTTTTAAACTTAGCCAAAAACCAGCTGATCGTAAGTATCCCTATGGTTATGAACGTTATGAATATTTAGGTGGACTGATTATTTCTACCTTAATGTTATACTTCGGGATTGAATTATTCCGCCAAGGCCTTAGCACTAGCTTGCAACCTACCAAGATAATAATTGATAATTGGTTATTATATGTCAGTATTAGTTCGATTATCTTAAAAAGTATTTTAGCCTACTATCAAAGACAACAGTTAAACCATCTGAACTCAGCTGTGATTAAAACCATGATGCATGATAGTATCAATGATATCTTAATTAGCTGCGCGGTGTTAATTAGTTTTCTGATAACCAAATATTTTGGTTATCAATTAGATGGTTATCTAGCAGTTTTAATTAGTCTAGTGATAATCGTAACAGCCTTTAAAATGTTAAAAATTTTCATCCAAGAATTAGTTGGAATTCGCCCTCCTGCTAATAAAATCCAAGCTATCACTGACATCTTGGCTAGTCAAACTGAGATTATTGGCTTTCATGATTTATTAATTCATGAATATGGTGATGAAACAACCTATGGTAGTGTCCATATCGAGCTTGATGATCAACTCTCATTAACAGCGGCGCACTTAATCATTAATGAAATCGAAAAGAAAATTAAAGCCGCAACCCAAGCCGAAATTATTGCCCACTTAGATCCAATTGATATTACTAGTGCAAAGATGACGAAAATCTATCATGCAATTAAAGACTGTTTAACCAATTTGGATCCTAAACTCCGTTTTCATGATCTACGAATGATAAAAGATAGCTTAGAGTTTGATGTTTCCGTCTACGAAAACTGTCCTTTTAGTAATGAAGTAATTGAAGCAACGTTGAAAAAGTGTCTAGCTGAAAATTATCCTTTAAATATCACCTTTGATCATATTCAGCTGATTCCCAATAAGTTGAGTCCAGCTAAACGACCGGAGTAAACTGATGGATGACTTCTGGTTTTTATTATTCACCTACTTCTGCTTAAAAGAGCGTTCAAATGAAGCTGAACCTGGCATATTTTGGAAATTTTTAGCTTTTCTCTGGCTAATCATTAAAATAATTTTCTTTCTTTTATTATTAATTATCTTAATCACATTTATATTTTCTAAAATTTGAGCTAAACTACAACACTTAAAATTGATACCTTTTAATTTAAGCTGCTCAGTAACCGTGACGAAAACTAGATTCATTAAAAAATAAACGACAGTCAATCCTGACTGTCGTTTTAATTATAACTATCTTGATCTAACTCTGATAAATCAATCGTCTCTTTTTTAAGAGGTGCTTTACTTTCTACATCCATCTCTTGTTTTTGTAGCTCATACATTTGATAGTAATTACCTTTTAATGCTAATAACTGCTCATGAGTACCCCGCTCAATGATTTCTCCCGCTTTTATCACGAGAATTTGATTAGCGTCTTTGATAGTCGATAAGCGGTGCGCAATCGCAATTGTGGTGCGACCTTGACGCATCTTCGCTAAACCAGCTTGAATGAGCGCTTCTGTTTCCGAGTCAATATTCGCGGTCGCTTCATCTAAAATCAAAATTCTTGGATCAGTGACGATTGTTCGAGCAAAGGCAAGTAGTTGTTTTTGGCCAGTAGAGAACGCTGCTCCCCGTTCAACGACTTGATGATCATAAGTATTAGGTAACTGGTTAATAAAACTATCAGCTTGCACAAACTCACAAGCGGCTTCAACTTCTTCTAAGGTAATAGCTTGATTTAATAAGCGAATATTATCAGCGATACTCCCAAAATAAATAAAGGGATCTTGTAAAACTAGACTCATTTTTTGGCGTAATTCAGCCATTGGAAAACTTCGGATGTCCTGGTCATCAATTAAGACTTGACCACTTTGAAATTCATAAAAACGCATAATTACATTAATAATCGAACTCTTTCCACTACCAGTATGACCCACTAAAGCCACCGTTTCCCCTGGATTAACCACAAAAGAGATATCCTTTAAAACTGGATTTTTTTCATCATATGCGAAGGTTACGTGCTTAAATTCTATTTTTGCTTGGGTAATTTTGGCGTTCGCGTTCGCAGTTGGTTGGGGTGCGATTCCGGGGTGATCTAAAATATTAAAGACCCGGGCACTTGAAACAATGGCTTGTTGGTAAATTTCTAAACGATCCATGACGTTAAAAATCGGTTCGTATAGACGATAAATATAATCCACAAACAACATAACTAAGCCAGCTGTAATCGCCCCAGTAAAAGAAGCAATCCCCGAATAGATTAAAACACTAGCTAAGGTTAAGGCAGTTAGTAAATGTATAACAGGATAAAGTAAAATCCCATTTAAGCGTAGATTTTTCATTTGGCTTGCTAAATATTCTTGGCTGGTAGTTTGAAATTCTCCAATCGTCCGTTCTTCTTGATTAAAGATTTGAATAATTCCCATCCCACTAATCGATTCCGCTAACTTCCGGTTTAATTGGCTTAGCTTTTCCCGCGCAAGCGCATAGTATTTGGTACTGTATTTTTGATATAAGCGTAACACTAAAAAGATAAACGGTAAAAATGCCATTGAAATTAAAGCTAACGCCACATTAAAATAAAACATGGTCCCAATAATTAAAGTAATCATTAAAATACTACTAAAAACTACCGAAACGACACTAACTAACATATCTTGAATCGCATCGGTATCATTAGTAACCCGTGACACTAAACTACCGGCAGGAGTCTGATCAAAATAACGCATCCCCATCCCTTGCAGTTTAGAGAATAATTCCACCCGAATTAATTGGGTGACCTTATTGCCAATTGCGAAAAATTGATAAGTATAAAGATAACGGAAAAGTGAAAGTAATAAAGACAAGACAAAAAACAAACCAATTAAAAATGCAATCTCATTTAATTCAAAATTACCCACCTTTAAATGATTATCAATAATTTGTTTTAAAATAATTGGGCTAGCTAAATCAGCACTGGTGGCTAAGATTAACGTGATTAATGCCCAAACAATCGCTAGTTTTAAATGCTTTAAATAACCTAGTAAGCGTCTTAAAGTTTGCCATTGAGCTTTCCGGGATAATTTAATTTGTTCTTCCATTAGTTTACCTCACTAGCTAGTTCTTGTAAGCGGAAGATTTCCGCGTACCAGCCATTTTGGGCCATCAAGGCCGCGTGATTACCCCGTTCTTTAATCATTCCATGTTCTAAGACTACAATCTCTTGGGCGTGCTGTAAAGCGCTTAAACGATGAGCAATAATAATCGTAGTTTTATGTTGTCTTAAGGTTTTTAGATTAGCTAAGATTTGTTCTTCTGTTTTAGCATCTACCGCTGATAACGCATCATCTAAGATCAGACATTCTGGATTTAGTAAAATCGCCCGCGCCATCGCAATCCGTTGTTTTTGGCCACCGGATAACGAGACACCTCGTTCACCAATAATGGTGTCATAGCCTTGTTCAAACCCAATAATATCACTATCGACAGCCGCAATCTTGGCTGCTTGTCTAACTTCAGCTAAACTCGCTTCCATCTTCCCAAACCGGATATTATCCAAAATAGTTAAAGAGAATAAAAATGGATCTTGAGGAACATAGCCATAAGCTTGCCGATAAGCATTCACATCATAATCTTTAATTACCTTTTGGCCATATTGAATTAAGCCTTGTTCGACATCATATTCTCGTAGTAATAGTTTAATAACCGTAGATTTTCCACTACCAGTTTTACCAACTAAACCTAAAGTGGAACCCGCTGCTAAATGAAAGTTAACGTCAGTCAAATGTACTTCTTCGATTTGATCAGGATAATTAAAGTTTTTTACTTGAAAATCAATATCACCTTGGGGAATGTTGGCGAAAGCTTCAACTTGATTTTGAATATCAATTGGTTCATTTAGTAATTTCGTAATCCGTTCATATGATACTTGGCCACGTTTTAAGTTATTATACATAAAACCGATGGCCATCATTGGCCAGGTTAATTGGTGAATATAATTTATTAAGGTTACAAATTGACCCACACTAATATATTCCTTAATGACATAATAAGTCCCAAAACTAAAGGTTAAAATCAGACTAGCCGCGATAATCATAATCACCATGGGATCAAATAAGGCATCATACCTAGTTACGTTTAAGTTTTTTTGGTAAACATCATCAACTAAGCGCCCAAAGTTTTTAATTTCAGCAGCTTCTTGTCCAAAAGTCTTCGTGACTTTAATTCCATTAATATTTTCCAGCACCCGGTTATTCATTTCAGAAAAAGCTTCTTGGGCAAGGTTAAAAGATTTATGTAATTTCTTGCTTAAAACTTGCGATCCAATAATTAAAAATGGCATCGGGATAATTGTAATTAGCGTTAACTTGACATCAATTAAAAGAAACATCGCTAACAAGGTTGCTGTTCCGGAAAACAAAGAATCACAAAGTTGTAAGATTCCGACTCCCGCCACTGCTCTGACGGATTTTAAATCATGAGTAGCATGAGCCATCAAATCTCCAACTCGATACTGATGATAAAAAGTTGGTGACATTTTAGTAAAATGAGCAAATAGTTCATTGCGTAATTGGTTCTCTAAACGATAAGCTGTCCCAAAAATATGAATCCGCCAGATATAGCGTAACAGATATACCAATAACGCAATTCCGATAAATACACCAATACCATAAATTAAGTCGGTTGACGTTAAACTTTGGCTACCAATCCGATCAATTAAGTGACCCAAAATCCGAGCGGGAATTAAGTTAACTAGCGATAGTAAAAAAAGAGCGGAGACTCCGATCACATAAGATTTCTTCTCTTGTTTAATATACCAAAACAAATCACGTAATATTTTCATGTTTACCTCGCTTAATCTCTAATTATCAAGCAATCAAGCAAAATTGTCAATCAGCTTTAACATGGTTGTGAATTATCTCACGATAACTCTTTAAAGTAAAAAAACAGCTCAACATATAAGAAATTACTAATTTTATCTAAATAGTTTCAGACAAAAATCAAATAGCTGATACTTTAAGCAAATTGTTAATAAGAAAACCTAAGCAGGTAAATTACTAGTCTATAGCATAATAAAACTTATTTTTATCTTCTCTTTATTTATATGTTGGGTATTTATGTACTATAATTAAATAAGGATAGTGACTTCATGAACGCACAATTAAAAGAAATTATTCAAAAT
>CAZAZP010000028.1:0-10311 GCA_964489695.1 uncultured Erysipelotrichaceae bacterium
TACTTTGACATAAAAAACCCCCTTACCGTGTCCGGATTTGGGGGTTCACATCAAATATTTCAATTGGCTTTTTAATTTATGTATTATTTAATCCGCGTACCGTTAGGTAAGTTTTTCGCAGTGAGGACTTCTAAATAATCCTCATTAATTCCCGCTAAAATCATGGCTTCAGAATTAGTGCCATAGATCGTGGCGGGTGCTAAATTAGCGACGATGATGACTTTTTGGCCAACAAAGTCAGCTGGCGCGATGTGCTCCGCAATCCCACTAACGACTTGGACGACCCGTGAACCTAAATCAATTTGAGAAATAAGTATTTTTTTTGCCTTAGGATGTTTTTCCGATTTCAAGACCGTACCAACTACTAGTTCACTTGCCATAAATTGATCATAGGTAATTAGGGGCAAGGTTGGTTTGGTTTCAGCGGGGCTAAATTCTGCTTCAATTTCTGCCAACACTTTTTCTTCATCAATTCTTTGGTATAACACGACCGGCGTTGACGTTACTTCAAACTGGGGTCGTTTCCCAAAAGTTAAGATTGAAGCATAACTAGACTCGCTAGTTTGTAATTGGGCCAGAATTTTAGCACTGGTTTCGGGAATAAAGGGTGTTAATAAAATTGCACTAATTCTTAATACTTCTAATAAATTATATAAAACCGTGGCTAGCTGCGCTTGTTTTTCACTATCTTTAGCTAATTGCCAGGGAGCGGTTTCATCAATATATTTATTCGCCCGTTTGAGTAAATCAAAAATGGCACTAATCGCTTCCGCTACTTTAAAATCATGCATATGCTTTTCGACAATGGTCGGCGTCTTGATTGCTATTGCTAATAAACCTTGATCATACTCGCTCGCCACATTCTTATTAACAACTTTCCCAGCAAAATATTTATTCGCCATCGCTAAAGTTCGATTTAATAGGTTACCTAAGATATTGACTAAATCCGAATTCGTGCGTTCGATCACTAATTCCCAAGTTAAACTACCGTCATTAGCATAAGGCATTTCATGCAACACAAAATATCGAATCGCATCTACCCCAAAATAACGAATTAAATCATCGGAATAAATCGTATTACCGGTTGATTTACTCATCTTTCGATCACCAATCAATAACCAAGGGTGACCAAAAACTTGTTTCGGTAACTCAACTTTTAAGGCCATTAACATAATGGGCCAATAAATCGTATGGAAGCGTAAAATATCTTTGCCAATCAAATGGACTTGGGCGGGCCAATATTTTTTAAATAATTCTCCCTGTTCACCTGATACATCATAACCCAGACTGGTAATATAGTTGCTTAAAGCATCAATCCAAACATAAACTACGTGATTTGGATCAAAATCAACCGGAATTCCCCATTTAAACGATGTCCGTGACACACACAAATCTTGTAAACCCGGGTTAATGAAATTATTTAACATTTCATTTTTGCGTGATTCTGGTTGAATAAATTCCGGATGAGTCGCGATATAGTCTTTTAATTGTTGTTCATATTTACTAAGTTTAAAAAAGTAGGCTTCTTCTTTAGCGAAATGAACGGGACCACCACAGTCAGGGCATTTCCCATCGACTAATTGGGCGCTCGTCCAAAAGGCTTCACACGCTGTGCAATACAGACCCACATATTCACCTTTATAAATATCTCCTTGTTCATAAAGTTGTTTAAAAATCTTTTGGACTTGTTTGACGTGGCTGGGATCAGTTGTTCGCATAAAACGATCATAAGAAATATTGATTTGATCAAACAAAGTTTGAATCTGGTTCGCCACTTTATCCACGTAGGCTTGCGGCTTAATCCCTTGCTTTAAGGCTGCTTGTTCAATTTTTTGACCATGCTCATCAGTACCGGTTTGAAAATAAACATCATGGCCCAATAAACGATGATAACGAGCCATACTATCGGCTAAGACAATTTCATAAATATTGCCGATATGCGGTTTACCCGAAGTATAAGCGATGGCGGTAGTAATGTAATATGGTTGTTTCATAAGTTCTCCTAATTCTAATTCATTATAATATATTTAACTTTAAGATGGTAGTTATTAAAACTAACGCAAATTCCGAGTTTTTCTAGGGGAGCACCAATAATTATGCTAAACTATAAGAGATAGGAGTCCTTATGAAATTAGCTTTTGATAACGAAAAATATATTACGATTCAAACCGAGCAAATTAAAAAGCGGATTAACATGTTCCACAATAAACTCTATTTAGAGTTTGGCGGGAAACTTTTTGATGATAATCACGCGGCTCGAGTTTTGCCTGGTTTTATCCCGGATAGTAAATTACGGATTATGCATAATATGAAAGATGACATGGAAATCGTCATTGTTATCTCTGCTAATGACATCGAGAAAAACAAAAGCCGTAACGATTTAGACATTACTTATGACCAAGAAGTTCTAAGATTAATTGATGCTTTTCGGGCTTTAGACCTTTATGTTGGTAGTGTGGTTATTGCTCAATATACCAGTATGCCAGCTTGTGATTTATTTTTACATAAATTAGAAAAACTCGGAGTCAAAGTTTACTTACATTATAATATTCCCGGTTATCCTTATAACGTTACCACTATCTTAAGTGAACAAGGTTTCGGAAAAAATGAATATATTCAAACGTCGCGCCCATTAGTCGTTGTGACCGCTCCTGGCCCTGGGAGTGGAAAAATGGGGACTTGTTTATCCCAACTTTATCATGATAATCTCCGTGGCATTAAAGCTGGCTACGCGAAATTTGAAACGTTCCCAGTCTGGAACCTACCACTAAAACATCCGGTCAACTTAGCTTATGAAGCCGCCACCGCTGATTTAGATGATGTGAATATTATTGATCCATTTCACTTAGAAGCTTATGGAGAGGCTGTGGTAAGTTATAATCGCGATGCAGAAGTCTTTCCGGTTTTACGGAATATGTTTGAACGGATTTTAGTTACTTCACCCTATAAATCACCCACCGATATGGGGGTAAATATGGTTGGCTATTGTATTATTGATGATGAAGCAGCGCGTAATGCTTCTAAAAAAGAAATTGTGCGCCGTTATTATCAAACTCTAGTCCAAGAAAAAATCGGTAATTATACGATGGAACCTGTCGAAAAGATTGAGTTAATCATGAACCAGATTAATCTTGATCCAAATGATCGCGAAGTTAACCGCCGTGCTTTAGCTAAAGCTGAAGCAACTAATGCACCAGCTGTGGCGATTGAACTGCCGGATGGCCGCTTCGTGACCGGAAAGACCTCATCACTATTTGGTCCATCTTCCGCGGCTTTACTTAACGCCTTAAAGGTCTTAGGGAATATTGACGAAAGTTTACCTCTACTTTCTAGACGGGTAATTGAACCTGTTCAAAAACTAAAAGTTGAAATGTTAGGTAATAACAATCCCCGCTTACACACCGACGAAATGTTAATTATGCTATCCGTCGCGGCCACTACCAATCCGATGGCTGAATTAGCCCTTAATCAACTACCAAAATTAGCTGGTTCAGAAGTGCATTCATCCGTAATTTTGGCCCAAGTTGATAGTAATATTTTCAGTAAATTAAAAATGAATTTAACCTGTAGCCCAGTCTATCAAGCTAAAAAGCTTTATCATAAAAAATAAAAAACACCTTGTCACTAACAAAGTGTCTCGAAAGAATAACCAGCAAAACCTAAATTGCTGGTTTTATTTTTCTTCGCGCCAGATATTTGCGCCAAGCGCGCGTAATTTACCATCTAAATCATCATAACCACGATCAATATGGAAGACTTCATTAATTTCAGTGACCCCTTCTGCAATGAGGCCCGCCACCACTAAGCTAGCACCACAACGTAAATCAGTCGCAGTGACTGAATCACCATACAGTTGAGTTGGTCCATTAATAGTCGCTTGAGCTGGTCCTAATTCAATCTTAGCGCCCATCCGCTGGAGTTCACCACAATGTTTAAAGCGTTCCGCATAAATTGTTTCTTTAATAATCGACTTACCACTTGCTTTGGTCATTAAGGTTGTTAAGGGTTGTTGTAAATCCGTCGCAAAGCCCGGATAGGGCAAGGTTTGAACATCCACCCCAATTAATTCCACACTATTACGGACCACCACGCGATCAACCTCTACTTCAATATAAGCGTTCATTTCTCTTAACTTAGAGATTAACGATTCAATATGGTGCGGAATAACATTTTCAATAATTACTTCTTCTGCCGCCGCTACCGCAATAATTAAATAAGTGCCCGCTTCAATCCGATCAGGAATAATCTCATGGCTACAACCAGTGAGCGCTTTAACCCCTTCAATCGTTATTTCGTTAGTCCCAGCTCCTTTAATTTGCGCCCCCATTTTATTTAACATCACCGCTACATCCACAATTTCTGGTTCTTTCGCAGCGTTACGAATCGTAGTTTTACCTTCCGCATAAACAGCGGCTAGCATAATATTTATCGTTGCGCCAACTGAAGCAATATCTAAAAAGATATCAGCCCCAATTAACTTATCCGCTTTAATGTGGTAATCACCTTTAACGTATTCAATTTGGGCGCCTAATTCTTTAAAGCCCTTTAAATGTAGATCAATCGGACGTGGTCCTAAATAACAACCACCTGGCATTTTAATTTGGACCTGTTTATATTTACCTAGTAACGCTCCCATAAAATAATATGAAGCTCGTAACTTGGTAACGGTATCAGAAATCAAAGGCGTATTTTTCATCGCTTTCGTATCGATAACGAGATGACCATCAGCTTTCTTGATAACTTCGACATTCAATTCAGCTAATAAATCCATTAGTGAAGCCACATCCTTAATAGCTGGGACTCCATAGATTGTGATTGCATCTTCTAAAGCTAAAATAGCTGCTGGGATTAAAGCTACCGTGGCGTTTTTTGACCCACTAACTTTAATTTTTCCTTTTAAACGATGACCACCTTCAATTTTTAATACTTCTGGCATACTAACTCCTTTTAATCGTTTTGATCTTGGTACTCTAACTCCAATTCACGGTCAAAATCTTCATCATCAATTAATTCTTCAGAAACTTCGAGTGAACTTAAATCGATATGACTTTCATAATAAGTATGTCGTTTCCTCAAATCCCAAATATTATCGGGTAATGAGACAAATCTTTTATCTAACATAATGGCTGAATAAAAAGGTCCAATTTTATTAGCTGCTTGACTTTCCGTAAAGCCACTTGTTTCTTTTACTTGTTGCCATAATTCGACAAATGAAATCGGCCCATTTAATTCTATCATAAACTGGAAGGCGATTTCTGTCATTGAATTTAAACTCATATCTTCTCTCCTACATCTGTTCTGGGGCACTTACGCCAATTAAAGTTAGTGCATTGGCTAAAGTTATCTTGGTAGCCAAAACCAAGGCTAAGCGTTCATTAGTTAAGCTTGGTTCAGCTGGATTTAATACTTTACATTCACTATAAAAGCTATGGAAGCTAGCGGCAATCTTTTGAATATAATTGCATATCTTATGCGGTTGCCGACTTAAGGCAGCTTCATTAACCACTAACGGGAATTCATTTAATTGCTTTAAGACAGCTTGTTCTTTCGGGTGAGTTAATAACTGCAAAGCGGTTGGTAAACCATTTAACTCGACTTGTTTTAAAATAGAAGCCATCCGCGCATGGGCATATTGGGCATAATAGACTGGATTCTCATTTGTTTGGCTCCGGGCCAAATCTAAATCAAAGTCCATCTGGGTATCAGCTGCCCGACTTACAAAGAAATATCTCACCGCATCAACGCCTGCTTCTTCAATTAGATCACGTAACGATAAAGCTTGGCCTGAGCGCTTGGATAACTTGAATTCTTGACCATCTTTAATCATCCGTACCATTTGAATAATATCAACCATCAAAGCTGTTTCATCATAATTTAACGCTTTTAAAGCAGCTTTTAAGCGAGGAATATAACCATGGTGATCAGCTCCCCAGAAGTCCACTAATTGGGTGAACCCGCGATTAAATTTATCTAAATGATAAGCAATATCAGGGGTTAAATAAGTATAGCTACCATCCGTTTTAATTAAGACGCGATCTTTATCATCACCATACAACGAACTTTTGAGCCACAATGCCCCTTCGGCTTCATAAGTTAAGTCCGCTTGGACTAAGTGTTTGACAACTTGGTCGACTAAACCTTGTTCATAAATCGCTGACTCGCTGGTCCAAACATCAAATTCGACTTGAAAGCTTGCTAAATCTTCTTTCAATTTTAAAAGTTGATGCTTTAAGCTAAATTTAAGCAACGCGGGTAAGCTCTCTTCGACACTACTAGTCGCGTATTGTTTACCATATTCAGCTAAAAATTGCTTCGCAATCAGACTTATATCTTCACCATGATAACCATCTGCGGGAATCGGACTATCATAGCCGAGACTTTGTAAGTAACGAGCGCGCACCGAAAGTGCCATATTGGTTACTTGGTTACCAGCATCATTAATATAATATTCGCGCGTTACCGCATAACCCGCTTTGCTCATGATCCGCGCGACCGCATCACCCATCGCGGCACCTCGCGCATGACCTGGATGTAAATCTCCGGTCGGATTAGCCGAAACATATTCAAGGTTAACCTTGACTCCTTGGCCTAAAGTAGTCGCGCCATAATTGGCCTTTTTAGCTAAGATCTTAGGCACGACGCTCATCAGTAAAGCTGGTTGTAAAAACATATTGATAAAGCCTGGTCCGGCCAATGATAAATTAGCAAACACCTCAGTGTTTTGACTTAATTGATCAATCAGTGCTTGAGCAATGACTTTGGGAGCTAGCTTTAAATCTTTAGCCATCCGCATCGCAATATTGGTTGAATAATCCCCGAATTTACTTTCCCGGGGAATTTCAATAATTATCTCATCACTGCTCAATTCTAACTTATAAATAGCTTGGACTGACTGAGCAATTATTACTTGAATTTTCGCTTCAAACGTATCTCTCACAGATTCTTCCCTTCCTAATTTCAGGCCGGAATAACCAGCAAAGTATCATAGATTTTTGATCATCCCGTCATTTGTTGGAATTGATCCAACTTAGGTGCCGAGCTTTTCTCTTGCATTATAACTTGCAAGCTAAATATGTCAAGCAAAAATGCTTTTAGAACTGAATTTTATTTTACTTCTAGCTCAAGCCTGAAGCACAAAAAAACAGCTAGTCTAGCTGTTTCAATTTAAAGCACGTTCAATAATTATTTTATTGGGTAAACAGATAATCGGAACCCCATCTAACATGCTTTGCCAACCTTGTTTCTGACATAGTTTATCCGGGCATTCCACATAGCTGACGCGAAATTGTTTGTTTTTTACTTCAATATGCATTTCACCAACATCCCCAATAACGGTATATTTACCATCAATCGCACTATCGATTTTTAAGATGACTTCAGTTTGGTGTTTTACTAAAATATATTGTTTTTCAGTTTTAAAAAACTGCATTGCGACCATACTCAGTAATAAACCAAGCCCAATGATAAAAACGATAATTTTTTCATTTTTGCGCATGGTGTTGTTCCATAAAGGCTTCAATATCCGCGACTGTTTTAATAATATCGCTCGATAGATTTTGATAGCCTGTTTCCGTCACTAAAATATTATCTTCAACTCGAATACCAATCGCTTCTTCTTTAATATATAACCCTGGTTCACAAGTAATAACCATACCTGGTTTTAAAACTACTTCACGACCACCAACATCATGTGTATCTAAGCCTAATAAATGGCTAACATTATGGTAGTAATAACGGGCTACTTCTTCCTTAGTTTTAATTAAACCGATTGCGGTTAACGCTTCAGCGTAATAGTCCACCACGACGCGATTTAATTCGGGTAAAGAAACTCCTGGCTTAACAGCCGCTAACATCTTTTCTTGGGCCATTAACACAATATTATAAATTTCTTTTTGGCGCGGCGTGAATTTTCCACTCACTGGGAAAGTCCGGGAAATATCCGCACAATATAATTGATAGGTTGCCCCTAAATCAAATAGTACTAAATCATTGGCTTGGCTGATGTGATTATTTGTAACATAGTGTAATACTGTCGCGTTTTCACCACTAGCCACGATACTATCAAAAGCATGTCGAACATTATGTTGTTTTAAAATATAATCAAAATCCGCTTCATAATGTGATTCACGCACGGCTGGTACCATGTTTTTTAAAACATTTTCTAACCCAGCTTGGGTAATCTTGATGGCTTCTTGCATGGCTTTGATTTCGCGTTCGCTTTTAATCATGCGCAACTGAGTTAAAATGGGATTAATATCTTTAATCTCATAATTTAAGCCAAACTGCATTAAAGCTTTCGCGGCGGTAGTAGGACATTGGTTAAATTGATCAACTTCTAAGTCAAGATAAACTGGATTTTCAGCGGTGACGTTTTTCTCTAACCAAGCGTAAAAAATGTCGAGATAAAAAATATGTTCAATCCCACTTTTGAAGTTAGCTGTCAATTGATCAATCTTTTTACCTACCCATTTTTCATATAATTCATCCGCTTCTTCAATAAAAAGTAATGACTTACCTTGATGTAAAACATATATTAAATGGGGTTCATCAATCCCGGTTACGTAATAAAAATTCCGATTCACTTCAAACGGATATTGAATATCAGCAGATTTTTTGGGCGCCGAACCCGAAAATAAAATCACAGTGGCTTGGGCTTCTACCGCCTTTTTTAAATTGTTTTGGTTTAACAATGCTAAAGCTTGATTCATAAACTATCTCCTTCTACTAGTGGATAATAGAGCTTATGCTCTGATTTATCTTCACCTTTTATAATCGCACTCACAATCTCGGAAGCTTCGGAGAGCTCTTTTATTATACCATTCTCGCTTAAAATCCAAATCACATTACTCTCCGTTTGATAAGGATAATAAGGTTTAGCACTAGCTACATCTTCCGCTAAGTAATATTTTGGCGCATAGCCACGCTTAGTTAGTGACTCAATTAACGTGGCTTTTTGAGCTTCAGAATGATAGGTTTCATATTCAAATAAATCGCGATTTAATAAGCGTTGACTTAAATCAGCTAAGATAGAGTCAGAATCTTGGCTTAATAAAGTAAAACCATAACTAGTACTAATATCATCTAACGCATAAAAGTCTGGATTAGCTTGGGCTTGGTTTTCTAACAGAGCTTGAAACATCGGGTAACGAGTTCCATAGCTTTTATCTTGTTGGTATAAATCATTTAAACGTTGAAATAACTTAGTTAAAATTAGCTCATAACTACGTGATACGGGATGGAAATACACCTGCCAAAACATATGATAGCGAGCCATAATATAATCTTCGACCGCTAACACTGCACTGGACTTTAACACTAAACGTTTGTCCACTAAGCGCATCGAATGTAAGATTTTACCTAAATCAAAGTGACCATATTGCGTGCCAGTAAAATAAGCATCCCGTAATAAATAATCCATCCGATCTGCGTCTAATTGACCGGCAATCATTTGCGTTAAATAAGCTTTCGGATGAGTTCCCGTTAAAATCGCCACAATCTCAGCTGGTAAAGCTGAATCAGCTTGCTTTAAGACTTGATTAATTTTACTAGCACCTAAAATAAAATCCACCGTGCGTTTTTCATGACTAATTTGACTAATAGCCTCAAAAGAATGAGAAAATGGTCCGTGACCTAAATCGTGTAATAAACCTGCTAAAAGTACCGCCGTTATTTCTAACTCAGATAATTGTTCTTTTAAACCCACAATCTCATCTAACATCCGTTTAACTAAGTGATATACGCCTAATGCATGGGTAAAACGCGAATGTTCGCCACTAGGATAGACTTGAGCGGTTCCACCTAACTGACGAATCCTTTTTAAGCGTTGAAACTCAGGAGTATCAAGACATGCTAAAACAACCGCTAAATCGATGCGAATATATTCATAGATGGGATCACGAATTACCCTAATCTCTGTTAATTTTTCCATCATCAGCGCCTCGTTTTTAACCAATTAACTTAATTACTTCTTCCCTGGTAGCTTGAAAACTTGTTCACCATCTTTAGTTAATAAATATTCACCCCGAGCATAACTTTTTATATACTCAGGATCATTAAGCTTCCCTTTTTGTTCAACCAGGGCAGCGTTTTCTTTTTCGATTTCTTGTAAAACAGTTTGGGCTTGTTTCAATTCATTTTTCAGCGAGACAATATTATAAATTTCTTGACCCACCGGAATTAACAATCCGACCGCCGCTGCCATTAAACCTAAGGAAATAAGTAAGGGTAAAATTTTACTCTGACGTTTTCTTTGCTTTTGATTTTTCTTTGACATTTTGTCTCCTTTAGTCCTATTTAATTATACGCTAATCG
>CAZAZP010000029.1:0-10143 GCA_964489695.1 uncultured Erysipelotrichaceae bacterium
TGTTAGAAGCTTTTAAAGAAGCGGATAATATTTTACGGCAAGGGGTCCAAACGATTACCGATTTAATTGCTGTACCGGCTATGATTAATCTTGATTTTGCGGATGTACGAACCGTGATGGAAGGTCAAGGCACGGCCTTAATCGGCATTGGGATGGCTGAGGGTGAAAACCATGCGATTAAAGCCGCGGAACAAGCTATTTCTTCGCCATTATTAGAAACTAGAATTACGGGCGCGAAAAATGCGATTGTTAACGTAACGGGCGGCACGAAGGTATCCATCTTAGATGCTAGTAAAGCCGTTGAATTTGTCAGAGAAGCCGCGGGTGACGGCATTGATATCATCTTTGGAGTAGCCATTAATGAGGATTTAGCTGATGCAATTATCGTGACGGTCATTGCGACCGGTTTTGATTTGCCAGCTGATCAAAAGATGGCTGAAACCAATGAAACACCGCCTCAGGTACCACTAATGGAAGAGGAAGAAGAAATTCCATCTTTTATTCCCAATTTTTTTAAACAACGTTAATTACTAACAGCTGCTCGTCAGCTGTTTTATTTTGAGTTATCTGGGCTTTTATTGTATAATTAACAAGATAATAAATTTGAGGAGGAAAAGATGTCTAATTGTTTAGTAGCTCAATCAGGTGGACCAACATCGGTAATTAATGCGACGTTAGCTGGTGTGGTAAAAGCTAATCAACTTAATCCGATTTATGACACTGTTTATGGTGGTTTACACGGGATTGAAGGAATCTTAGAAGAAAAATTAGTGGATTTAACTGCGATGAGTGAACAAGAAAATCTCATCTTACGACAAACACCTGCTAGTGCGTTAGGTAGTTGCAGGTATAAATTAAAAAGGGATAATATTGCTGATTATGAAAAACTATTTGCGATCTTAGATAAATACGAGATTGAAACGATGTTTTATATTGGTGGTAATGATTCAATGGATACGGTTGCTTCTTTAGCTGTTTATGCGAAAGAGCATGGCATTACTAAACACCGCTTTGTTGGTTGTCCGAAGACCGTCGATAATGATTTAATGGTCACCGATCATTGCCCGGGCTTTGGTAGTGCGGCTAAGTTTATCGCCACCACTGCTTTACAAACGTGGTTAGATGTAAATGTCTATACTCGCCAAGAAGTGTTTATTTTAGAAACTATGGGTCGTGATGCTGGTTGGTTAGCGGCTTCCGCTTGTCTAAGTGGCATTGTTGATTTAGTGGTTTTACCTGAAGAAGTCTTCGATGAACAAGTTTTCTTAACAGAAGTAAAGCGCTTAATTGCGGAAAAGAATAAATGCTATGTGGTTGTCTCTGAAGGGATTAAATATGCTGATGGAACTTATGTAGCTGCTGGTAAAGCGAAAAACGATGGTTTTGGTCACGCCGTTTTAGGTGGAGCCGGTCAAGCTATTAAAGAATTAATTTTAGATAATGGTGCTGCCAGCCGTTGTAAAGTCCAAGAATTGAGTACCGCACAACGTTGTCATGCTTCGGAACAATCTTTAGTTGATGTGACGGAATCGTTTAATCTGGGGATGTCAGCTCATATGCATAGTATGGATCCTAATTTCACTGGTCAAATGGTCGCCGTAGTCCGCAAAGACAGTGCCGAATATGATATTGACTTTATTACTACTGCTGCGGAAAATGTAGCAAATCACGTGAAAAATTTCCCTGAAGAATGGATCTTACCAAATTATCGCGGGATTGCTCCGGCAGCGTTAGATTATATTCGGCCGTTAATTCAAGGCAGTCCAGCTCTTATATATGATGAAGCCGGCTTACCAGCCCATGTTTCACCTTATTATTTAAAATAATGTAAACTTTACATTTCATCTACTGTATACATTTACATTTCAATGTAAAAATGTGATGGATTTGTGAAAATTAGTTGACACTTACTTAATATCTCTATATAATGAACACAACAGTTAAAACTGTGTTCATTTTTTTATTATAAAGGAGGGAAAAAGTGAAAAAGATTTTATCTTTACTCGCTGTGATGTTATTCGCTGTTTCTTTATCCGCCTGTCAAAAAGATGTTAAGCCACATGGTACATTAGTGGTTGGTACACCTAAATTGACGGGTGACTGGATTTCAGGTTTTGGAAATAGTTCGTATGACAACTCAGTTCGGACGATGCTTTGGGACTTAGCTACCTATAGCACAACGCCAGGTGGAGAATTCATTCTTAATAAGACTGTTGTTAAGAAAGAAACTACTGCACTTGATGAAGCAGGTAATAAGACTTATACCTTTGAACTACAAAAGAATATGAAGTGGTCTGATGGTGAAGCTGTTACTGCTAAAGACTATGTATTCGGTATGTTATTTGCTGCATCAGATGCCTGGAAAAAAGCTGGCGCTACTGATTCATCAGGTGACACGCTAATTGGTTATGAAGCTTATCATAAGGGTACAGAAGCTTCCTTTGCAGGGATTAAGTTAATTGATGATTATACTTTCTCAGTTACGATCGATGCAGAAGAACTTCCATATTTCTATGAAGTAGCTTATGCTACAGTTGCTCCATCTCCAATGCATGTTTGGGCACCCGATGTAACGATTGGTGAAGATGGTTCTAGCCTAGTTGGTGATGTAGCGGCTGCTGCAACAGAAGTATCGACTACTGAACGTTTTGCTCCAACGGTAGTTTCTGGCCCATTCAAATTTGTGTCATTTGAAGATGACGCTGTCACTTTAGAAGTAAACGAACATTATCCAGGTGACTATCGTGGTGAAAAATCGAAACTAGAAAAAGTGATCGTTAAGTATATTAACCAAACGCTCGATGTAGATATGGTCATTTCTGGCGATGTTGATTTAGTTGCTGGTGTGGTTGAAGGTGCCAAGATTGAAAAAGCTAAAGCATCTGATTCAGCTGGCACAGTATCTTATAAACGCAATGGTTACGGCATGATCGCATTTGCGAATGCCTTTGGTCCAACTAAATTAATTGAAGTACGTAAAGCTATTGCTTATCTTGTTGACCGTAACGTTTTCTTACAACAAATTCTTGGTGGTTATGGTGCTTTAGTTGATGGTGAATATGGACTAAGTCAATGGATGTATGCTACGCAAAAAGATGCGGTAGAAGAAAAACTTGAACATTATGTGTTTAACGTTGAAAAAGCTAATGAATTATTAGATCAAACGCCTTATAAATATGAAGCTGATGGAAAAACTCCATTTGATGCTGATAAAGCTAAAGAAGGTTACTGGCGTTATGATGAAAATGGTGTTAAGTTAACAATTCGTCACTTAGGTACGATTGAGAATGAAATCACTGACTTAATCAGTACTGAACTACCTAAAGGTATGAACCGGGCTGGTATCGAATTTAAAGTTGATTGGTTAGACTTTGATGCACTACTAGCAAACTACTACTATGGTTATGAGTTAGAAGACAAACAAGTTTATCATTCATTTAACTTAGCAACTGGCTTTTCTGAAGTTTATGACCCATATTATGGTTCATATCACTCAGATTTCTTAGGCACTTGGATTAACTCTACTCAAACTAGCGATGCAGAACTTGATGCTTTAATTGTTAAGATGCGCGAACTTGATCCATCACAAAAAGCTGAATACGCTGCTGCTTGGTTAGATTACCAAGTACGTTGGAACGAAATCTTACCAGTTCTTCCAATCTATTCAAATGAATACTTTGATATTTATAATGCTCGCGTTAAGGGTCTAGCTACTACACCTACCTATCAATGGGCAAGAGCAATCTTAGACGTCACAGTTTCTGATTAGTAGTAAATTCGCTTAAGTATTGTCTAGTATATGTTAATTAAAGGGAATAGCTAAGCTATTTCCCTTTAATTTTCTATAAGGAGCCGCTATGTTAAAATTTCTGATTCGAAGATTCTTATCACTCATACCTGTTATTTTTATGATTTCTTTAATGTTGTTTGGCATGTTTAAAATGATGCCAGGTGATCCAGTGTTATACATGTTACCACCCGGATTAAAAACAGTCGAACAACGCCAAGAAGCCTATGATAATATTAGTCAACGTTTAGGTTTAGATAAATCTATCCCAGAACAATATGTAGCTTGGATGAAAAATTTAGCTACAGGTGATTTGGGAACTTCTAATGCTTATAATAAAGATGTTAAAGACGTTATTGCTCGTCCTTTACGTAATTCGATGTATTTAAATATTGCTTCGTTAATCTTAGCGTTTGCGATATCTATACCAGTAGGAATCAAATCCGCTGTTAAACAACACTCTTTCTTTGATTCCTTTTGGCAAGTATTTACTCTAATTGGCTTATCAGTGCCAGTATTTTTTATTGGCTTAGTTTTGATTTATTTGTTAGCATTTCAGCTCAAGATTTTCCCTGCTGGCGGGTCACCAATGAGTACCGCTACTGGTCTTGCGGGATTTTTGTCTTGGAGCCGGTATTTAGTTTTACCAGTATTAACGCTAACTTTTGGTAGTTTAGCCGGATTAGTTAGATATGTGCGGAATGCCATGATTGATGTTATTAATAAAGATTACATTCGAACTGCTCGTTCAAAAGGATTAAGTGAGAAAGTTATTATTTATTCGCATGCTTTCCGAAATGCCCTAATTCCAGTGGTCACTTTAGTGGCTGGATCTTTAGTTGGTATTTTTGGCGGATCAGCGATTACTGAAACTATTTTTGCTTATAATGGGATTGGTTATTTATTAATCTCTTCGTTAAATAACCGTGATTTGATGGTTATTTTAGCGATGAATATGTTTTATGCCGTGTTATCGTTAGTCGCCAATATTTTAATGGATATTGGTTATGCGTTGGTTGATCCACGCGTGAAGTTAAATTAGGAGGTCGACATGTCAAAGGAAAAAGGCCGTGGAAAATTATTTGCTAGTTTAGCTTCATTTGGTAATACGATTAAAAGATTATTTGTCTTTGGCCGTAAAAAATCTCAATTAAGTTTGTTAGAAGAAGAAGCGATAATGAGTCCAACCCGGACCATTGTTCGTAATTTCTTTTCCAATAAATTAGCGATTATTGGCTTAGTCGGCTTTATCGCGATTATGTTATTTACGTTTGGCGGTTCAGCTTTAAATCCGGTGGATTTATATGATACTAGTCTTGTCTTACAAAACGTTAAACCCGGTAAAGGTTATTTAAATGTCCCGAAAAAACTTCAACAAGAAGGTATTAAAGACATGTCTACCGGTATCACTTTCTCGGTGGCGTTAAGTAATGAGGGTAATCTGTATGTTTGGGGAGTTGATGTGCGGGGTGTTTTATCGATTCCGAAAGAAATTCAACATGAAAACATCGTCAAGGTCGCAGCTGGTGACCGTCATATTATTGTTTTAACAGGCGGGGGAAAGATCTATGGTTGGGGTTATAATAACTTTGATCAAACGAGTCTACCTTTTGAGTATCAAGGTCTTTTGATGTTAGAAAATGTGGTTGATATCAAAGCTGGCGATTTATATTCTGTTATCGTGACTGATGCCGGGAAGATGTATGTTTGGGGGGCAGTCTTAGCAAATCGCTTAGATGTTATCCCAAGTCGGTACCAAGGTAATATTAAAGAAGTAAAAACTACTTCTTATAACGTTTTATTATTGTTAAATGATAATACAATTGGTATCACGGGACCAGGTAACAATGCCATTAGTAAAATCCCAGAATATTTAACCGATGGCTCTGTTCACGTTGACCAGATTGCGATTGCGATGGCAAATGGGGCCGCGATTGATGATCAAGGTTTTGTTTATGCCTGGGGTGATAACCAATTTAAATTAAATCAAGTACCGGAAGAATTAGCCTCTTTAGCTAACCCGAATGGAGTTAAAGCTAAAGCAATTGCTTCAGGACGTGGCCATTTCGTAGTGTTAGATGTGGACGGCAAGCTACATGCTTGGGGCACTAATCGTTATAATCAATCAACTTTACCTAAAGGTGCGGAAAATGAAATCTTTGAATACATTTCAGCAGGTTTTAATCAATCTTTCGCAGTAACCAAAGAAGGTAAAGTATATAGTTGGGGTAATAATGGCTTTATTTGGGGAACAGATGATTATGGTCGGGATATCTTTATTCGCCTGATGCATGGTGGTCGCGTTACAATGTTAGTTGGTGCCATCGCAGTTGTTATTTCCACTGTTTTAGGAGTACTAGTTGGTTTAATTTCTGGCTTTTATGGTGGTTGGATTGATAATGCCTTAATGCGGTTTGCGGAAATTATTAACTCATTTCCATTTTTACCATTAGCGGTAACATTATCGTCCTTTATGGCCGAATATTTAAACCAGACGCAAAGAATTGGGATGATCATGATTATCTTAGGGGTCATTTCTTGGCCAGGCTTAGCACGTTTAGTGCGCGGACAAATCTTAGCAGAAAGAGAGAAAGATTTTGTTTTAGCCGCTCAAGCTTTAGGAATTCGGCCCAATAAAGTAATTTTCCGACATATTTTACCTAACGTAATCAATGTCATTATTGTTAGTATGACACTTGATTATGCTGGTAGTTTATTAACCGAAGCTGGTTTATCGTTTTTAGGCTTTGGTGTTGTACCACCGAGTCCATCTTGGGGTAATATGCTAACTGGTGCACAAAAATCACAAGTAATTCAAATGTACTGGTGGCGTTGGGTCATTCCAGCCTTAGCGGTTTTATTAGCAGCGTTAAGTATCAACTTAATTGGTGATGGTTTACGTGAAGCAATGGATCCTAAGACCAATGAAAAGTAGAGGTAAAGTTTGTGAAACTTTTAGAAATACATGATTTACATAATTACTTCAGCACAAAACGCGGTTTAATCAAGGCGGTTAAAGGTGTTTCATTAGCGATTGAAGAAGGTAAAACTTTGGGTGTCGTTGGTGAATCTGGTAGTGGTAAAAGTCAAACAGCGATGAGTATTTTACGTTTGTTTGAAGATAACCAAAAGATTTACGCTGGTGAAGTATTATTTGAAGGTAAAGATTTAGTCAAGATGCCAGAAGAAGAACTGCGTCATATTCGGGGAAATAAAATATCAGTGATTTTCCAAGAACCAATGACGAGTTTAAATCCCGTCTTTACCGTTGATAAGCAGATCAGTGAAGTTTTGATGCTGCACCAAGGAAAAACTAAAGAAGAAGCCCACAAAATAACCGTTGAAATGTTAGCAGCGGTTAAGATTCCTAACCCGGAAGAAGTGGCAAAGATGTATCCATTCCAATTATCTGGTGGGATGAATCAACGGGTCATGATTGCGATGGCGTTGGCTTGCCGGCCAAAATTATTAATTGCGGATGAACCGACGACGGCTTTAGACGTCACAATTCAAGCCCAAATCTTACACTTAATGAATGAATTGAAACATGAGTTTAATACTGCGATCATGTTTATTACCCATGACTTAGGCGTTATTAATCAGATGGCTGATGATGTCGCTGTGATGTATTGTGGTGAAGTCGTGGAAACAGCACCAGTTAATTATATTTTTACGGATATTTCCAAATATTCGCATCCTTATACCGAAGGCTTATTAAAATCGATTCCCAGTTTAAGCAGTGATCGTGATGAACGCTTAGCGGTCATCCCTGGTTCAGTACCCCATCCTTTAGACTTGCCAATCGGTTGTAAGTTTGCCCCACGCTGTCCTTATGCGACGGAAAAATGTCGGACTGAAGAACCACCGATGGTAGAAGTTAGCGATAAGCAACAAGTTCGCTGTTTCTATCCAGAGAAAGGAGTGCGTAGTAATGGAGCTAAATAAAAAACCTTTAATCAGAATAGAAAACTTAAAGATGCACTTCCCATTAAAAAAGAAATCAATTTTCCAACGGGAACAATTATCGGTTAAAGCCGTTGATGGTATTACGGTTGATATTTTCGAAGGAGAAACCCTGGGTTTAGTTGGTGAGTCAGGCTGTGGTAAATCAACTTTAGGTCGGACAATTTTACAACTTTATAATCAAACCGAAGGAAGTACGCTTTATTATGGACGTTCGTTGGCAGATTTCGCGCCAGCTTATGTGAAAGATATTATTAAAGGATTAAGTAGTAATTATCCAAAATATTTAGCCGCTAAAAAAGAGTTAGCGAAATTAAGAGCGGAAATTGAAGCTGAAACAGATGAAAAGAAACAATTCCGTTTACAAAGCAAGCTTCACCATGACACGATTGCGTTTGATAATAATTATCGTAATATCTTACGAATTGCTGGTGGATTATTGACCCACTCAGATTTAGGCGAAGTAACTAGTAAGTTATCTGATTTACATCTAAAGCGGATGAAACTAGCTAGTTTGACGCGCAAAGAATTAGAGTTAAGAACCAGTTTAGCTACTCCCGAGATACTAGAGAATAGTAGTGCCAAAAATAAATTAGAAACTCAATTAACTAAAATCAGTGCTCAGTTGACTGAAGCTACTAGCGCTGCTGAGGTCGCGGAAAAGGCGGTTGAAACTTTACGCCAAAGTTGTCAAGGTAATCCAAATTTCGCCGAATACGAAGCGGAACTGGATGAAGGAATTGACTTAGCTCAATTAACCAAAGAAGAAATGCGTGTTTTACGCCGTGATGTTCAGTTAATTTTCCAAGATCCGTATTCCTCATTAAACCCGCGGTTAACGGTGGGTCAAATTATTGGGGAAGGTCTATTAGCGCATGATGTCTTTAAATCACCTAACTCTGAAGCTTACACTGAATATATCACTGATATTATGGATAAGTGTGGTTTATCTAGCTACTTTATCCACCGTTTCCCACACCAATTCTCAGGTGGACAACGCCAAAGAATCGGGATTGCGCGAGCGTTAGCCTTAAACCCAAAATTTTTAGTTTGTGATGAAGCGGTCAGTGCCTTAGACGTCTCCATTCAATCACAAATTATTAATTTATTAATTGACTTAAAGAAAGAGAATAATTTAACTTATCTCTTTATTACCCATGACTTAAGTGTCGTGAAATTTATTTCCGACCGGATCGGGGTCATGTATTTAGGTAACTTAGTGGAATTAGCATCTTCAGATCAACTATTTAGTAAACCACTACACCCTTATACCGAAGCATTAATGGAAGCCATTCCGCGGACTGATGTGGATGCCAATCAACAGCTTTCGATTTTGGAAGGTGATATTCCTTCATCAATTAATCCACCTAAGGGCTGTAAGTTCCATACCCGCTGTAAATATGCTTTCGACAAGTGTCGAGAAGTCGAGCCAGCTTGGTTAGAAAAAGAACCAGGTCACTTCGTGGCTTGTCACTTGTGGGACGAGTAATTTGTTTCGGAAACGTCCTGCTCCCCATACGCCAGAAGAGATTGCTGCTGCGAAAGAGAAGTTGAAGCAAACCAAATTTGAACGAAGTGATTTTTGGGCTTTAACCGTTGCGGCTTTAATTACCATTATGCCGGTAGTGTTGTTAGTAGTTGGCCTTTTTGTTTTAATCATCTGGTTTATCTTCTTACGTTAAACTTACCAAAAACCTAATTAATCTTTAATTAGGTTTTTTTATTTAATTTTTAGGAATCAATCTCTACCTTCGCATAAGATAAGATTGGAGGCAGGGATGAAAGCTGAGCATTTATCATTTTGCGAACAATCATTTATTATTGAATTTATTTTGCAGCATGCCAAAAATATTGATTATGATCCATTAGCGCGCAAACTAAAAATATTTGAAGCAAATAATGAGAATGAAGCAAAGCAATTTTGTGCTGTTTTGGAAGTTGCTTTTCAAGTTTTAAGTTGTGAAGAGCTCCGCATATTTAATCAAGAATTTTTGTTAGCAGCTGAGGAATCTTGGTGGTTACCATACTATTCGCGGGCCTCTTATTATCGAATTAAAAAGCAAGCCATGACAAAATTTTTAAATTGCTTACATCAATGAAAGATGTTATTATTTACTAAGACAGTAAAGGAGTAAATAATATGTTAAAAGGAATAGCAGCTTCGGCTGGTTATGCAGTTGGTAAGATTTATAAACTTAATCGACCCGAATTAGTAATTGAAAAAAGAACCGCCGATGCTGAAACAGAATTAGCTAAATTAGCTCAAGCTATCACCTTAACCCATGATGATATAACCTTAATTAAAGAGCGGGCGACTGGTAAGCTAAGCGATGAGGATTTAGCTATTTTTGATGCCCATTTAATGGTTTTAAGCGATCCAGAATATACTGGTC
>CAZAZP010000030.1:0-7050 GCA_964489695.1 uncultured Erysipelotrichaceae bacterium
ACTAACGCGTTAACCGAAAACATGGCGACTTTCGGGTTATCGATAATTAAATCATACCGGTATTTATTGGGTCCAACCTCATTAATCGTTCCGGTTAAATCAAAATAACTCGAGCTAGCCGAAAATAACTCATTATTCATAATTTCATGATAATAGGTCTCATACTTCTGTTTAATAATCTGTTCGGTTTTATTAGTTGATTGACAACCACTAACGCTTAATAATACCACCAGTAATAGAACTAATTTATTTTTCATAGGCTACCTCTTAATAATTATAACACATTATAAATTGGTCAAAACTGGAAATTATTCACTAAATTCCAAGACATAGTACCGTTTCTTGCCCCGTCTAATAATGATAAAGCGGGAGTATAAGGCTTGTTTCAAATTAAATTCATAGTCAAGGTCCGTGACTTTTATGCCATTAATTTGAATCGAGCCATTAGTTAATAACTCACGTGCTTCACGTTTACTACTAGCTGCTTGAGCTAAAACTAAACCATCCACAATGTTAATCGCCTGTTTAAGATCAATCTTTTCAGCTTCTTTTAAGGCAGTTTCTAATTCTTTTAAAGTAAGTTCTTGAAAATTACCCGAGAAAAAGGTTTCAGTAATCTTTAATGCTTGCTTTAAGCCCGCTTCTCCATGGACTAAGGCGGTTAATTCTTCCGCTAAGGCTTTTTGCGCTTCGCGTAAATGTGGGGCTACTTGCACACTTTGAGCTAACTGCTCAATTTCTGCTAAACTCCGAAATGACAACCGTTTTAAGAAATCGATAATATCGGCATCACTGGTATTGACGAAATACTGATAAAATTCATATGGACTAGTCCGATTGGCATCTAACCAGATATTCTCGCCTTCGGATTTACCAAACTTTGTTCCATCAGCTTTCATAATTAAAGATGAAGTAATGCCAAAAACTTTTACTTGATCACCCAACATTTTCCGAATTAATTCGGTGCCGCTAGTCAAGTTCCCCCATTGATCACTACCGCCTATCTGGGCTTCACAATGGTATAGTTCATAAAGCTTTAACCAATCAATCGCTTGTAAAATAGTATAACTAAATTCAGTAAAAGAAATACCGGTCTTAAGTCGACTAGCAACGATATCCTTGGCAATCATATAATTAACGTTAAAATGCTTACCATAATCACGTAAAAAATCTAATAGACTTATTTGCGCTAACCAATCATAGTTATTAGCTAAAAGCGCCTGATCAGCTGAAAAATCCAAAAATAAACTGAGCTGCTTTTTTAAAGCTTGCACGTTTTCTTGAATCACACTTAATGATTGGAGCTGACGTTCCGAGGTCGGACGCGGATCACCAATCATACCTGTCCCGCCACCACATAAAGCAATAACGCGATGACCGGCTTGTTGGTATCTCTTTAAAATTAAGACTTGTTGGAGATGTCCAATATGCAAAGAATCAGCTGTCGGATCAAAACCACAATACAAAGTTAACGGCGTTTCTAACCGCTTTTTTAAACCTTCGTAATCTGTTACATCTTTAATTAATCCGCGTGCTTGCAGCTCTGCTAATAAATCCATCTTATCCTCCTGTAAAGAAAAAGTATCAATTGATACTTTTGGTGGGCTTAATTTTGTTGACCTTTGACATTAATTAGCCTTGGTATCAATAACTAATTATAAGGAAAACTTTACGATAAATCAATGATGACTAGACTGACGCGGAGTAAAGAAGCAACTTAATTCTACTAACTTGTCATATTCAGCTTCGACACTTAACATCTTAGTAATTTGACGCATTGCAACGGCCCCTAAGTCGTAACTAGGAATCGCAAAACCCGAGATTTGGGGTCGGACCATCGCATTATACTTCGTATCAATCACACAAATAATTTGTAAGTCTTTTGGTACTTCTAAGCCATTTTCACGGGCAGCGTTTAAACAAGCTAAAGCTTGTGAATCACGATTGACTATTACCACTTCTGGACGCTTAATTTTAAAGTATTCAACTAAAAAAGCATAGGAACTACGATACATTTCTGGAATATCGACAAAGTTCGTAAAAGTTAGATGATGATCTAAAAAAGCTTGTTTGGCCCCTTTTAAAAACTGTTCAACTGAATTAACATTTTTCCGATCTTTAATGATGGCGATATTACTGATATTTTGTTCTAAATAATTAGTCACTAAATTATAAATCGCTTTTTCAATATTGACGTAAACCGAAGATAAATTTTCTCCTGCGACTTTATTTCCAATCACAACAATTGGAATATCGTAATTATTTAAAGCTTTAATTTGTTCATCACTTATCCGATTATTATAAATTATCGCTCCATCTACCCGCGATTTAATAATCGTTTCAACCAAGTCATTAATTTCTGAAATACCTTCTGTCGTGGTATGTAAAACAATATTATATTTATAGATTTTTGCCACATCTAAAATACCATTGATTATCTGACCCGTATAAGTAAAACTTGCTTCGGGAATAACTAAAGCAATGGACGTCGTTTTTTGTAAGGCTAGTCCTTGAGCGATGGCATTTGGCTTATAGCCTAACGCTTCGATCGTTTCTTGAACTTTTAACTTCGTATCCGGTTTAACGACCGGAGAATCATTTATTACGCGAGAAACAGTGGCGGAAGAAACTTTCGCCACCCGTGCGACATCGTTAATGGTCACCTTTTTCATTTAATCATCCTGGTGATCCTGATTGTCAGTCTCTTCTTCGGCTGAAGTTGGTTTAACTATTTTTTTCCAAAATTGTTTAATTTGGCTACTAATTTTTCCGCTGGCTTGATTAGCTTTATCTAAAGCTTCTTTGACTTCGGGCTTTTGAGCGACTTCATCTAATTTTTCTTTCGTGGCAGCTAAACCAGCACTGGCAGATTTGGAAACTTTAGCCAAGGTATCTTTGACTTTTTCATTGTCTTTAAATTCATCAAACTTTTGACTAGCGTCATGCGCAAAATGTTTCGCCCCTGATTTAACGTCTTTAGTAAATTGCTTTACTTTCTCTTGGTTAGCTACATCTTGGACTTTTTTATTAATTTCGCTCGCTACTTGACTGGATACTTTTTTAGTTTTATCGACAGCTTGTTTCACTTTTTCATTTTTAGCTAAATCATCAACTTTAGCTTTAGTTTCATCTAACAATTTATCAATTTTCATCCGTTAATTCCTCCTTGGCTTCTGCGGTTTTAATTGGTGTGGTAGCTTTATCGGTTTTAAACCAACTACTAATAAATTCTTTAATTTGACTATAATTATCTGAAACTAGTTTAATTCCCTTATCAATTAGATTTAAGGAAGTCGTATGGGCTAAATCTAACGTACCAGCAATTTTAGCGGCGGTATCTAGGGGCGATTGTAGCTTATTGATACTTTGATCAACATTAATAATCGTTTTATTAACAGCACTTAAGGTTTCATTAGCTCGCTTTGTTAGTTTTATGAGATGAATAATCAGAAAAACTAAAGCAACTAAAAAAATAGCCAAAACTATCGGAACGATTTGTCCGAAAAATTCTGACACTGTTGTTAGCCAATTAAGAAAATCTTGCATTTTACCACACTCCTAATACTATCATAAGGCAAAATGTAAATATTTTCAAGAGTTTTGATAGCGATTACACTAGCTAATTATAAATACATTTTCACTAAACTCGCTAGATAATAAATATCCTTATCTGACATAAAAACAAAGCAAGCTGGAGCCCGACTAGCGATATATTTAGCGCCTATTTCATCTTCACTAACCACCACCGCATTAGGCAACCTTTCCGCTAAATAATGGACATCAATGGAAATATCGGTTTCATAATCATCAATACTATTAAACGGACATAAAATGATCTCATCTGCTAAATGAAACGCAGCTTTAAATAAAGTAGCGAAATGAAAAATCCGAGAAGCTCGATGAGGTTTATACACCGCGACGATTTTCTCTTGTGGATACTTTATCCGTGCTGCTTGTAAAGTGACACCAATTTCGGTTGGATGGTGGGCATAATCGTCAATAAATATTGAATCCTTCACCTGTTCAATCACAAAACGACGTTTAACCCCATGATAATTATTAAAGCCCACCGCGATCTCACTGGCCGATAAACCTTTTAAATGGGCCACCGTAATAACAGCTAAACTATTTAGTAATTGATGACTTCCCACAAAGGGTAAAGCAAAATGACCAAAGTATTCACCTTGCCAAATTACATCAAATTCCATCCCATTAGGACCTTCATCAATGTTGATTGCTTGGATGTCATTAGTTGGTTTTAAACCATAATAGAGTAATTCTCGATCATAGTCCAATTGCTGGGTAGTTTCACTATCGCCATAAACAACTAACGCAGTCGATACTTGCTCAGCAAATTCTTGAAAAGCTGCGTTGTACTCAGCCTGAGTTGGATAATAATCGACATGGTCATAGCCAATGTTCGTAATAATGGCGATATCGGGCTGATACGCTAAAAAATGCCGTTTGAACTCACAAGCTTCCACAATTAACTGGGTAGTAGTGGCATCAAGTTGCCCACTACCATCGCCAATTAAATACCCAGTGGGAAAATATGGCGCTAACACCGCGGCTAATAAAGCGGTGGTGGTAGTTTTACCATGTGTCCCAGCAACCGCTACTGTTTCATAGTTTTGCATCAACTGTCCTAAAAATTCATGATAATAAAAGTGTTTAATCGTTGGATTAGCTAATGCTGCTTTTACTTCCGGATGATCTAACCCAAAGGCATTGCCAATAATTACTTGATAGTTGTCTTGTAAATTATCTGGGTTAAAAGGATAAATTTTAATCCCTTGGTCGCGTAATGCTTGTTCGGTAAAAAGTGGTTTATCAATATCTGAGCCAGCTACTTCATAACCTAAGCCTTTTAACATTAAGGCTAAAGCTGCCATCCCGGTACCTTTGATTCCAATAAAATAATACATTTAATCTAACTCCTGATTAAATAAAGTAAAACTCTCATCTTCTTCTTCCGGAGTTAACTCAAATTCACTAATTAAGTCATCAATTGAATCTAAATCAGCTTGCTCTTTCCTTGGTAAAGTAAGCTCGGTAGGCTCACTAGTTAATGGGGTCATTGGCTTAAGACTACCGTAGATTGGACTTAAAACCGTCCCTAAGATGCTACTAGTTGCTTGACTTGCTGTTGAAATTCCCGTTAGTTGCTTTTTAATCATGGGTTGATCAGCTGGAGCAATCCCAAAAATCGGACTAATCACTGGCATAAATTCATAAGCATAATCAAGTTCATCGACTAGTTCACTTTCATCTATTTCTGGCATCTTTTCGACTGGTTCTTCCACGAGCGGTTCTTTTAACGGTGGATCAAGTCGTAAATCTGCTAACACCTTTCGATTTGTTACAACTGGTTCAGTTTCATTCAATGTTTCACTTGGTTGTTTGGGGGCAGGGGAAAACGGTACTTCTTTAACTTCCGGAGCATCAATTTCTTCAATCTCTTCGATTTCTTCAATAAAGAAATCTTTCAGTTTTTTCAGCATCGTTAGTCCTCGCCTATTTGGTTTCTACCGACTGATCGACATCATCTTCAGTACTCTCATCTTCAGCTGGTTTGGTAGACTTTGTTTGTTCATCACTCACATCATTATAATCATGCCAATTAAATTCATAGTCATAACCATCTAACATTTCTAATAGATAGCCTTCGGTTTTAGGTGGTAAGGTGGAAATCTGGGCATCTTTTAATTCTAGTTTCCGTGAATAGAGTTGGACAACTTGATCACGATCAACTTCAACGGTCTTAACAATTGATAAAAGCATGATAGCTAAATCAGGCATTTCAGCTAAGCTCGTGGCGGCTAAGTAAGTCAAATAATTAGTCTCTAAGCGTAAATAGTAAAATGGCCCTTCTAATTTAAAAATAGTTAAATCATATTTTTGAGCTTGTTTTTGATAATCTTGAAATAAACCAGTTTGATGATAAAAATAATCTGTCTTTAAAAATGAACTAGCTTGGCTTTTTTGATAATGTTTTTCCGCCACAATCGCTGGAACATTTAAATTCATAATAATTTGATAATTTTGATATTTTAACAGACTAGCATGGTCATTGCTGTCAATAACTCCCACATTATTTGGTAAATAATAGGCAAAGGTCGGCTTAAAATGATTAGGTGAGTTAAATGGTGCTAACTCAATTCCTATTGCCACGGCTTTTTCTATTTCAGTTTTTAGTTCAGCTGGATTACTTGTACAGCCAACTAACAAACTACCCAATAAGATGATTAACCCTAGTTTCTTCTTCATTGATTTTTTTCACCTCACAACGATAAATCGGTAATCCTAACGCTGAAAACTTCCGTTCATATTCCGTAAAAGGATCTTCGGTTAACTGACTGCGAAAATCCCGATCAACAGTAATTACTAGAAATGACGCACTGGTAAACTGTTTCAAAGAATAATCAAACAACGCTTGGTTATCGGTTTTCATTACTATTTTACCATTATTTGTTAAAATTTGCTTGTATGTCTTTAAATAGTTCGGATGAGTTAGGCGCCGCTTATGATATTTAGTTTTAGGCCAAGGATCGCTAAAATTTAAATAAAGTGTTGTAATACTTTGGGCTGGCAGTTTGGCCAACCAGTATTCTGCTGGCCCCACTAAAAGGCGAATATTGTTTAATTCACTAGCTAAAATCTTTTTAAGCGCACTAGCTGCGACGCTGACCGCTTGCTCAACACCAATAAATAATGTTGCTGGAGTCCGCTTCGCTAACTCGATAATATAATCACCTTTACCAATACCAATTTCAATTTCTGTGTTTGGCCAGAACTCAAGCACATCAAAAGTAGCTTGAGTCTGAAGCTTAACTAGCGTTGGATATTGTTTTAAAAGTGGTAAAGCCCAAGCTTTATAGCGCGGGCGCATTAACCAGCTAATTCCGCTAGTGCTTTTGCATAAATCGCCGTGGCGGTCATTAATTCTTTCAAACTAATGCCTTCATTGGCTTGGTGGACTTGGCCCACAAAAGCAGGTCGCGCTAAGTGCGCAAATTCAGGCCCAAAAGCGACGAAATTTTCAAAACAACG
>CAZAZP010000030.1:7150-9540 GCA_964489695.1 uncultured Erysipelotrichaceae bacterium
ATAATGGTTTGTTGGTCCTGCGTGATATCAAGCTGACCAACATTCATCGTCAAATAACCCATATGTGTCCCAAAATGAAGGATATTTAAACCTTTACCATAATAATTGCTGAGTAATTTATTGATAGCGATAGCGTAAGCATCATTATAGGCTCCCGCAATAAAGCTTATTAAATGTAAGCCAGCATTATTACCGGTTTCTGGTAACGAGCCATGAGCCGCTTCTCCAACAATAGTGTAACTTGTCTGATCGGCTTGTTCTGTTAGCTGACCAGTCAAATTGTGCGCTCTTAAATAACTTTCAAATTGTTCTTTTAAAGCACTACCTGCCACTGTAGCGGTAGCTTCACCAATCACGATGTTTGGTCGTTCACCTGCTTTTAAAGTTTGAATAACGGTTGGTTCAGTTGATTTTAAAGCAATATTGATAATCCCTTTTTCTCCATAAATGACTGGGAAATCCGCATCAGGTACAAAACCAATTTGAGGAATTGGAGCATTTTTCAAGTAATACTCCATACAACGCATGCCTGTTTCTTCATCACAACCTAAAATCAAATAGATTTTTTTATTTAATGGTAACGCTAATTGTTTAATAATTTTTAGCGCATAATAAGCTGCCATCGTAGGGCCTTTATCATCCATTGCCCCTCGGCCAAATAAATAACCGCGATCAACCACTCCCATAAAGGGATCGGTGCGCCAACCTGTCCCGGTAGGAACCACATCTAAGTGGCCTAAAACACCGACGATTTCTTCACCTTCACCGTATTCAATAATACCGGCATAACCAGCTAAGTCATGAGTTTTAAAACCATCTTTTTGGGCGAGATCTAACATAAAGTCTAAGGCTCGTCTGGTTTCTAAGCCAAAGGGAGCTTGAGCTTGACTTTCTGCTTCATTTAATAAAGACGGAATCGCAATCAATTGTTTTAAATCTTCGATTAAAGCTGACTCCTGGTCTTGAGCTAATTTTAACCAATCCATACTAATCTCCTTTTGTTTTATTATACAATATTTTAAATCTTTCGAAACTAAGAATAAAAACATCATTTAAAGTCAATTTTCTAAATGATAGTAGCTTAATCAATTTTCTTAAAAATAATTATATTAATGAAGTGGCTTCAATATACAACACTAAATAATATTTAAACAAATCTCTCAATTATTTTATGTTCCGCTTTTCTTTAATTTTTTTCGATCGTAAAATGATAAAAGCAAACCAAAAACCCCCACAACTGCTAACCCTAAAAAGCCTAACCAGACCAGCTTATTTAATGGTAAAGTTTGGTATAAGCCATAAGCCTTTAAGAAACGATCTCTTGCTAGTGGGTAGGTAATCAAAAAGCCAACTAACGCTAAAAGTAAACTACTGGTTAAGCGCATTAAAAAATTAAAGCAGTTTTTTTGTTTGATGATTTTTTTACTCACCCCGATTTGGTTTAAAATTGCTTCACTTGGGGTATTTTCTAACTGATTAGTTATATAAGTGGCGCCTAAACTGATGAATAAGACTAAGATTAATAAACCACTAACACTTACAATAATCGCTAAAGATTCATGTGTTATGCGGTTGTTATTGGCCTGTAAGGCAGCTGCAACTTCACTAAAACTTGCATACTTTAAATCATGTTCCTTTAAATAAGCTAATAAAGCTGGCTCTTGATCAGGTTTTACTTGGACCAAATAATTATCAATAACGGGAAAAGTGAAGCGATTAACTGAATTTGGGGTTTGAATAAAAGCGGTCCAACCATTATCAATTAAGGTATTAGCTACACCAACAATTTGAACTGCTTGCTCAGTAAAGCTTCCAGCATAAGTCGATGAGCGGTTCATAAACAAATACATTTTTTCAATCGTTCCAGGCTTAGTTATCTTTTTAACGTCATAGACTGATCCACCTTTAAGATCAAGATGACGACGCGTTGCTAAAACAAACTGATAAAAATATTTCACATCACCTAAATTACTAAACGTTTCTTCATCAATGTTTTCCCCCGCCACCAAAGGTAAAAAAGGTGCAACCCAATCGTAAAAATAAAAGACACTACTTTTATAATAAACCCGCTTATTAGTGGAAAACGTGATATCAATAAAGGACGTCGAGTTATCCTTAACCGAAACGGTTTGGGCGGTGGTAAATTGTTTGGTTGCTTCATAATCAGCTGAATCCGCTTGGAAAATAACATAATCAAACAATAATCCGACGGTTTTTTCATTATAAATATTAGTTATTAAGGCGTATTGACTTAAAGCTAGTAATAATACTAATAATAAACTTGTAAAATTAACTATTGAGCCCAAATTAAAGCGTAGTTGACTAAAAAAGCTATTAAGCGCTAATCCACTTGCTAAGTGCTGGTGAGCCAGCTTAGGTTGTTTCAGAAA
>CAZAZP010000031.1:0-1631 GCA_964489695.1 uncultured Erysipelotrichaceae bacterium
CAATTGACTTAGCTTTTATTTGGGTTGAAACTTTACTGCTGTGCCATAAACAATGACTTCAGCTGCTCCTTGCGTGATAGCAGCGGAAGCATAACGGATATTAATAACAGCATCCGCTCCTAAGCTCTCGGCTGCTTGAACCATGCGTTTAGTGGCGATGGCTCGAGCTTCATCCATCATTTCGTTGTAAGCTTGTAATTCACCACCAACTAAATGTTTAAAGGCTTGACCGATATCTTTTCCTAAGTGTTTGGTTTGAATCGTACTGCCTTTAACAATCTCTAAAGTTAATAAGTTTTCACCAGTAATATAATCAGTATTGACTAAGATCATCATCTTCCTCCTTAATTTCTTTCATTCGTTCGCTTAGCGCGTGGATTGGGAAATAACTGATAGCGCAGATAGTTAAAATTAAAATAATTCTGAAGCTACTAGCTTCGACTAATAAGCATATAGCACTAACCAGACTCAAATAATAACCTAGAATTACTAAAGTAATAATAATAGGTGGCCAATAAGAGTTTTTTCGCATTTTTACCTCCCAACTTATTTTAACATAGTTTAACTTGTAATTGAATTTCTCGTTAATATTACTTATAATAATGATCAGGCACCAGTGGCGGAATTGGTAGACGCGCACGCTTGAGGGGCGTGTAACTATTGTTGTGCGGGTTCAAGTCCCGCTTGGTGCACCATTTTGCTTAATTACGTTAAAAATTAACGATTTGATAGATAAACCAGTATAATCAACTAACAGTTGAGCAGATTCTACTACCAGTCGGTTGAGTTAACCTCACGACTGGCTTTATAATGACGCTAAAAGGAGTATAATATGAAAACAAAAGGAGAAATCATTGCTAGTCGGCGCAAAGCTTTAGGTTATACCCAAGCTGATTTAGCCAAAAAACTATATGTTAGTGATAAAGCAGTTTCCAAGTGGGAGCGTGATTTAGCGAGTCCTGATGTCGCTAGTTTACCAGCTTTAGCAAATATCTTAGAGATTTCGGTGGATGAACTTTTAGCTGGTAAGACTACTAAAAAACCGTCGGAATTTGCTGATATCTTAGATTTGATTTTAAAAGTAATTCCTTTAGCTATGGGTATTGCTTTAATTGTTTTAAGTTACTTTGAAACCTTAGATTTTACTTCTGCCATTAGTTTAATTGGAATTGGCTTAACTTCTTTAAGTCTTTGGGCGTTAAATCAAACTAATACTGAAAAGTAAGCGTGCTACCTTGGGGCGTCTTATTAACAATAATTTGGGTTAAGATGCGCTCTTTTAAGTCACTGACGTGGGAGATGATGCCAATTAACTCATGCTGGTCGGACATCGCCACTAAAGCGTTAATCGCATGGTCTAAGGTATTACTATCTAAGTGACCAAAGCCTTCATCAATAAAAAGGAAATCTAACGAGACGCCACCTAATTGATGACTAATCACATCACTTAAGCCGAGGGCTAACGCTAACGATGCATAGAAGGTTTCACCACCTGATAATGTTTTTACTGAGCGACTTTGACCGGTATAACTATCAAACACTTCCAAATCTAAACCACTACTACGAGCCCGAGATTGTAATGCTTGGGCTTTTTCAAAACGATATTGACCTAAACTAAGATTTTGTAAGCG
>CAZAZP010000031.1:1731-8938 GCA_964489695.1 uncultured Erysipelotrichaceae bacterium
GTAGTTAAAGCCGTTTCGGTTTGTTTGAGCTCATTTAATTGTTCAATAACTGCTTGGTATAGTTTCTCTGCTGCCTCAACGCTGGCTTTGGTAATTTTTTCGTCAATTAATTGGGCTTTGTGAGGATGATGGCTACTACCACAAACCGGACATGGTTCATTATCTTTTAAAGTTTCCGCTAAACGACCAGCGACTTGTTGGTGATAAATAGCTTGTTTATAAGTATAATCTTGATAAGTTTTGGCTAATTCAGTTTGCGCAGCGTCAAATTTCAAATTTAATTGCTTTAGTTCAGTTTCGTACTTTAAGTGCTGGATTAACTGGGCTTGAATACGTTGCTGGGTTTCAAGTTGCATTAGTAAATTATTTAATTGATGTTGGGCAGTACTGGCTTGAGCTAACTTATTTTCTAAGCTACTAAGATCTTGATTTAATAAAACGAGTGCTTGCTTAATTTCAGTCTCTTGCTTGAAATCTTGTTTTAAACTTAACGTGAGCTTTTCCCAAGTGTTAAAATCAGCTATCGCTTTTTCCCATGTCTGAAGTTCAGTTCTTAATACCGGTAGTTTCTGGTAAGCCACTTGAGTTTGAGCAAATTGTATCGTTAATTCATTTTGACTAGTTTCAATTTGTTTTAAAGTGGCAGATGTTTTTGTTAAGTTTAACGTGAGGTTTTGATAATTAGCGCTGCTATCTGTCACAGTTTGTTTTAAAAGCGCTGCTTGACTAGCTAATTGGTGACGGGCTAATAAGTTTTCTTGTTGGGTGATCTCGGGTGCCTGTTGGTCAAGTTGAGTCAGTTGCTGTTGCGTTTGTTCAAATTTTATCTGCCAATTTTGATAGTTTTTTAATAGCAAGATATTTTTTTCTAACGTTTTCTCTTCTTGGCTTTGATTTGCTAACTGTTTAGTTAAGTTGCCTAGAGCTTGCTCAATCTCAACTAAAATTTCTGGGTAAGGCCGATTTGCGGCGTTGGGAAAGCTACTACTTGGTAGTTGGTTAATCAAAATATCCAGCTTATTTTTTAGCGTAAGACGTGCTGCTTCTGCGACTTGGCATTGGGCTTTTAAACTAGCAGTAAAGTCACTTAATTGTTCAGTCCCAAAAATACGGCGAAATAAATCCACTTTATCTTTACTACTAGCCAGTAATAATTCTTGAAACGCTCCTTGTGGTAATAAGACAATCTGCTTAAATTGCGTTGCGTTCAAGCCAATTAAACTTTCGACTTGTTGGTTGACTTCTAAAGTTCTATCTAACACTAAACTGTTACCAGTTAAGTAGGCTTGGGCTTCTTGGTTAATCGGTTTGCCCCGTACGCCAATGACATTTTGTTTGGGAAAACGTTTTAACTGATAAACTTCACCTTGGTGCTCAAAAGTTAAACTAACGAAACATTCAGTCTCGGGTCCGGTAAAATCACTTTTAATACTGTCAGTAACGCTATCTTTTTGAGCATTGGCTAAACGGCCGTAAAAGGCATAATAAATTGCATCAAAGATGGATGATTTACCCGCACCGGTTGCTCCCGTAATTAAAATTAATTGATTACTGGCAAAATTGGTAAAATCAATGGTAACTTTTTCTTTAAAGGGACCAAAAGCTTGGAGTTCAAGTTTATTGAGTTTCATCAGTTAACTCCTTGAAAGTTTGTTCAATTATTATTTTTTGAGCTGGACTAAGTTCTTTTTCGGTAAAAGTAGTAAAAAACGATTCGAATTGTTCCAGCGGGGTTAAAGTTTTTAAGTTAGTCTCATCGGTGATAATTTCTGAGGTAGTTTTTAAATTAATATACTCAATTCCTAATAAATTAGGGTAGTGTTTTCTGAGTTGGTTACTCACATCAATTTGATAAAAAGTATCGGTCAATTCTAAATAAACATAATCATCACTATTTTTTTGTAATAATTGAGCTAAACTGTTGCGTAAAATATTTACATCTTTACTTAGTGCTAATGGGATTAGCTCTACTTTTAAACCAGCACTAGTTAAACTAACATCACTTACACTGATTTGATAATTAGCTTCAGTTTTAGAGTACTTATAAAGCGCACCAGCATAACGAATCTTGGGACTACCAATGGGTTGAGCCCGATGAATATGGCCTAGCGCCACATAATCAAAAGCCTTAAAGAGGTCACTATTGACGTATTGAGCTGTACCTAAACTAATTGGTCGCATACTTTCATCCAGTAAGGGAATCTCATTACCACTAATTACATAGGCATGTGCAATTAAAACATTATAAGTATTTGGGTTAAATTTAATTAAGGTCAGCTGATAAGTGAGTAAACTATTAAAATCTGGGAAATCTTGTTGGTAAAGTTGATTCGCCTGAAATGGTGAAATAAAAGGGAGTAAATGAAACGTGGTGTCGTTTAAGGTCAAACTAGCAGGAGTTATTGTGGTTTCTCCATAAGTGTATAAGGCTGATTTGGCTAAGAGTTTACTACCATAATCAATTAAAATTGTTGAATCATGATTTCCAGCAATCAATATGATAGGCTTTTTTAATTGGTTAATAATTACTTCAAAAGTTTCATTAACTAACTCTAAAGCTTTTTTGCTCGGTTGACTGCGATCATACAAATCACCCGCAATAACTAAACAATCATAAGTATCGCTAGCCATTAAAGTGATGATTTGTTGGCACATAAAAGCTTGTTCAGTTAGTAAGGAATATTCATTTAAGTTTTTACCGATATGCCAATCAGCTGTATGTAAAAAACGCATTTTTCCTCCTAGAATAAATGTTTAAGTAATTCATTTGGTTGATCAATTAATGGGTAAGGATAGTTAGCTAATTCAGTTTTCGGGCGAAAACCCCAAGTGACACCTAGCGCTGCAATATTCGCCTGTTTGGCGGTTAACAAATCAATTTCACTATCACCAATGAGCATTAGCTCAGCTAAACTAAGTTTTAAATCAGACGCAATTCGATAAACTCCAGCTGGATTTGGTTTACGATTAGCTTGATCAATCTCACCATAGATAACTTCAAAATAACCAGCAAAATGATGTTCGATTAAGGCTTTAGTCAAATTATCTTGTTTATTACTTAAGACAGCTAAGCGATAACCAGCTGAGATTAATTGTTTAAGTAAAGGTTCAATCCCGGGATAGGGTTTGGTTTTAACTTGGTAATGTGTTTGGTAACGATCTTTAAAGGTAGTAACAAGTTCTTCAGCAATTTCCGGAGTTAAATTAGTCGGGGCTAAATCCAAAATTAAGCGTTTTAAACCATGACCAATCGCGGCTTGAAAGGCGGATTGGGAGTGAGTTGGAAAATTTTGCTGTTTTAAGGCATAATTTCCAGCTAAGGTTAAATCAGCTAAAGTATTTAAAAGAGTACCATCTAAATCAAAAATTAGGCCCGGATATCGGAGTGAAGTTTTATTCATAGTTTTTCCTTTTTATTAGTTTAATTGTAGCACAAATTTAGTACTATCTTGTGGTTGTTTTTGGTTGATTATTGCACAAATTATTAATGATTGGTAAAACGACTTTGTATGTATTTAATAAAACGACACGATTAACTTTGATTTTGAAATTTAAGAATTAAAAAGAAATTAATAAAAGGAGAAATTATGGAAAGGTTATTATCCTGCATGAAACCAAACAAAAGGTTTATTGCACTATTTATTACGTTGTTTATGACACTAGTATTAGTCGTTCCAGCACAAGAAGTTAACGCTGAGCGTGGGGATGTTGATCCCAGTATTTGGGGAGGTTATAGCAATGAAACTGAAATTGACTATGACCGCGCCACTATCAATAAACAAGTTGTTCCCGGTGATAAGCCAGGTGAGTTTTTCATCGAGCTAAAAGTCACCGGGAAAGAAAACCGGACGATTGAATCGGCGGACATCGTGCTTGTGTATGATAACTCAGTAAGTATGGGCGTTTACCGCTTAGAAGGTCGCACGCGGGCAGAAGTTGCAAAGGAAGCAACAACTGAATTTATCAATGAACTCTTTAACTTGCCCGACCACCGCTTTAGAATCGCCTTAGTTTCTTATGGTAGTTCCATCTTTGATGGTGTTATGGTCAAAACTGGGCAAATGCTTCTGGAACTACTCCTAATTTTTCTTATAAAACCTTTACTAATGTAGCCAGCTTGCTTACTAATAGATTGCCTGCTACGGTTCCAGGAAATTCAGGCCATGCGAGCAGTTCAAACTTTGGGTACACTTTTACCCAAATGGGCTTAAAAGAAGCGGGCAATTTATTAAGCACTAGTAGTGCTGATCATAAGATTATTATTACTATTACCGATGGCGTACCAACCTTAAGTTATCGTAATCCAAATTTAAGTAATCCTAATAAAAGCGCTAACATTATTGTCAGTAGTCCCGCGGGTTATAATATTCCCGTTAGTGCAGGTAGTTCTTATCCTAACCATGGCGTTCCAACAATTGAAACCGCTACTGCCTTAATGAATAATTACGACTTATTCGCTATCGGTTTAGGGCTAAGTGCTGGTGATAGCACAATGAACGCTAGCCCTACTGATGTTAAAGGCGTTATCAATGGGATTACCTCAGGTGTCATTGAACCAGGGCATGACCTAAAAGCCAATGCTTATATGTCAGATACCGTTCAAGAATTAAAAGATGCCTTATGGGACATTTCTAATAAATTAAGTAATTCAGTGATGAATGGTTCGATTGATGACCCCATGGGAGAGTACTTTAAGATTGCGGAGCTTACTTTGGCCGATGATTTTGATTTGACTAATGGAAACTATTATTTAAGTGGAAATAAGCCTGGTTTGACGAGTGGTGTCACTGTGGTAAAAGAAGGTCAAACTCTAAAAATTAAAGGACTTTATTTTGGTGAAGATGAAACTTTAAGTATACGTTATAAAATTCAAATGGATACCGAAGCAGCAGGATTTGTTCCTGGAGTTTTCTATCCTACTAATGGAACAACGATATTAACACCAGTTGGTGATGATTCTAGTACTAGCTATGAATTCCCGGAACCAGAAGCGTTCGGAAATGGCATTACAATTCAAGGTGAAAAATTCTGGCAAGGTGACGAAGGAATTGAAGCTCTTTATCGTCCTGAGTCTATTACAGTTGCTTTAATGCGTGATGTAAATGATGTCCCGACTGAGGTTGAAGAAATCGTGGTTACTCCTAATTCTGAAGGAAAATGGACTTATTATTTTGAAGATGCTTTATGGTATGATAGCTCGGGTGAATTTATTGAGTTCTATGTAAAGGACGATGTGGGAGGTTATACTTCAGTACCTGGTGGATTAACCCGCGATGAATTTGGTAATATCACCTATAATATCACTAATGTCTTTGCCTTGACTTCAAGTATTCAACTAGAAAAAATAGCTGATAAATCAGAGTTAGTAGTTAATGATGAGATTACTTATACTTTTAATGTAACTAACACAGGCGAGATGCCTATAAGTAATATTATTTTGGAAGATAATTTAGTTGGTCTTGGACCAATTTCTTATTTAACGCTGGATGGTAATCCAATAACTGATCTTGAGCATCTTGTTTTAGCGCCTGGAGCGGTTCTCATTGCCGAAGCAGCTTATACGGTTACGCAACTAGACGTTAATCGAGGCTTTGTTTTAAACGAAGCTTCAGTCAGTGGAATTGATCCTAAAGGTAGCTTAGTTGAAGATGAAACTGATCATACCATTTTGGGTGAGATCAATTTAGGCATTGATTTAGAAAAAACAGCCGATAAGATTACAGTTTCAACAGCTGGCGAAGAGCTTTTATATACTTTTACGATTACTAATATTGGTAACGTAACATTAACTGATGTAACGTTAAATGACCCAATGTTAGGTGGAAATATTGTGCTTGATAAGACAACTTTAGATCCTAATGAGGTAGCAACAGCCTCAGTAATCTACGAGGTAACTCAAGCTGATGTTGATCGTGGCTATATTGATAATAAAGCAACCGTCATTGGTAACCCTTATGGTTTTGATGCTGAAGATCCATCCAGTCCTCAACCGCAAACTGCTGAAGATGAAGTCCAAGTACTGGCTTCATCTAATCCGACTATCAAATTGGACAAAGTAGCAGATAAAGATTATATTACGCTGGCTGGAGAAGTAGTGACTTACACCTTTACAGTTACTAATACTGGCAATGTTACCTTAACGGATATTGTGGTAAATGATCCACTAGTGGGTGGCAGTGTTACTTTACTTAAAACGGAATTAGCTCCAGGTGAAAGCACTACTGGTACTGGTCAATATACTGTCACGCAACTAGATGTCGAAGGTATAAGTCGTTATAATCAAGCTGAGACGGAAGGAACTCCACCTAACCATGATCCAAGTGATCCTACTAGTCCAGCAAAAGTATTTGACGACGCCGATCTTACAATCCCAACACTACACAATCCGCTAATTCAACTCGAAAAAGTAGCTGATGTTGCTGAAGTAAGAGACGTTGGCGCAGAAGTTATCTATACCTTTACTATTACCAATGTTGGCAACGTGACTTTAAATAATGTTACTTTAGACGATGCGATGTTAGGCGGGGCAATTACTATTGATAAAACCACTTTAGCTCCTGGCGAAAGTGCAACGGGCAGTCAAGGATATCTTGTGACCCAAGCTGATCTTGATGCAGGAAAAATTGAAAACACGGCGATTGCTAAAGGTTATGGTCCAGCCTACGATCCTGCAGATCCTACTTCATCGGGTGAAGTGACTTCACAAGATGTAGCAGTTGTCTTAACCGACGATACTCCGTTAATTTCTTTAGTGAAGACAAGTGACAAGCTAAAAGTTACGACCCAAAATGAAAAAGTTATTTACACTTTCGTGATTACCAATAAAGGCAATGTCACACTATATAATCTAGTCATTTATGATGAAATGCTTGGTGGTGAAATTCTAGTACCGATAACTAGTTTAGCTCCGCAAGATTCATATGAGTTTGATATTGAGTATACAGTGACTATTGCAGATTTGCAATTAGAAAAACTAATCAATGAAGCAACCGTTGAGGCTAAAGATATCCAAGCAAGAGTTGTCACTGACACGGATGTTGTTACCATTGAGGTTGAATATGTCTCTCCGCCAAAATTACCTAATACCGGCATGGGCGCAGTCAACTTCTGGCTAGCCTTACCGCTAATGGCAGTAGGTAGTAGTTTAGTAGTCTATGGAAAAAAGAAAAAAATAGACTAATCAATTAACAATAAAAAGGGTGGATTA
>CAZAZP010000032.1:0-8415 GCA_964489695.1 uncultured Erysipelotrichaceae bacterium
CTTGCATGTATTAGGCACGCCGCCAGCGTTCATCCTGAGCCAGGATCAAACTCTCCATTTGGCTCTATTTTATAGTCCGTAGACTTTTGTAATCCAGATTTTTTTATTTTGAATCGACGTTTTTCCTATTTAGTTTTCAAAGATCAACTGCTCCTATTACTCGAATAGGCGCCCTATAATATTACCAAACCTAAGTATTAAAGTCAACAACTAATTTCATCTTTCTCCACTTTAAATTTGGCTCTTGCGCTAAGCTTTTTTCAGCGAAGCTTATTCATAATACCTAATCAAGAATATTAAGTCAACCATTTAACCACATTTAATGCGAATATTTTTTTCTAGCCAGATTTATCGCTTATTATTCCCCATGTTGAGCCAAATAATCCTCATATTTAGCGTATTGTTTGAACACTTCATACTCTGAAAAAGGAATTTGCAGTTGATGGTTCGTTTCAATTAACCAATCAATCTCTAGGCGTAACTGTTTTTCAATCGCACTTGGATACACCATTTGTTTAGCATGGCGCCGAAATTCATCTTCATCTAAGATTTGATAACTGCCATTTGGAAAAAATTTCACATCAAGATCGTAATCGATATTTTTAATAGCTTCACCATCATAAAAACTGGGACTAGCTAAGTTACAATAAAAATAAATTCCTCTTTTCCGAATCATCGCAATAACATTAAACCAGCGCTTTTTATAGTAGAAACATACCGCTGGTTCACGCGTTAACCACCTTTGGCCATTACCTTCAACCACCCAAGCCCGATTAGTCACCGCCACGATATAATCAGCTGTTTCTTCTAACACAAAGGCTTTATCCCAGATACGATGCAATTGTCCATTATGTTTATAACTAACAATGTGAAGCTCAGTCAAAAGCGGAACTGGCTGGCTAATAACGTTTTGATGCATAAAACACCTCAATCGCTATTATAGCATAAGCAACTTTAAAATAAGTCGGAAGTGTTTCGCTTGATTAATGGTAAAACTAATAAAATGATAATCATCGTGGCTAAGTTATAACTTAAATTATAAATAAATGATCCCCACCATGGTAATCCCCAATACCAAACGCCAGCTAAAGTTGAAGTTAGTAACCGACCAGCGTAAGTAATAATTACGCCCAAGTATAATTTAAATTTACCAAAGGTAAGATTAGGGAAACTATTCGCCAACCCAAATAACCCAAAAGCTAAGACATAATCTAAGAAAAATTGACCAACGCCAATAATATATAAAGGTGCAGCTAACCCTTGAGTTAAGTATTGCATTAAGACCGATAAAACCGCTGTGATCACACCATTTTTACTACCTAAATGATAACTAGCCAGAAACAAAGCTAAGACACCAAGTTCAATACTACCGCCATTGGGCATCCGTAAGATCGGAATATAATAAGAAACAATATTCAATACACTAAATAAAGCTAAATACAAACTCATATAAACTAATGTTTTTATTTTCATAAAAAAACCTCCTAATGAGGTCGGCGTAAAAATCTACTCCCTCCGCTAGCATTACCTAGTTCAGGTATTAAGAGTCCTTGTCTTAGACAAATCTCAGCTCTACGCTCCTCTGTGTTTTTATTATAACAAAATCTAAAATCGTAGGCTAGTAAAGTGTTTGGTAGTAAACTTTAGCGCCATCAGTTAAAGCTACCATCTCGATTAAGCCCATTTTCAAATTACCGAGTGGTTCATAATGTAATAAACCTTGCTTTTCAAATAGCGCACTTAATGCAGTCGGAGCTGGTAGTTTGTAATTGAGCTCCAAGTATTTCCGCCATTTTGTTCCATAAGCCGTTTCCACTTGCGCACCTTGGATTAAAGTAGAAAAACGTTGAGCTTGATACTGGGCTAAACATAAAACTTCAGACTCGCTTAATACTTGACCTAAAAATAAAACTTTTCCGTGTAGTTCATAAAGACGTTGTAACGGCGAAGATAAACCAAAAGCATAATCCATTTTACGGCCTTGACAAAGTGCAGAAGCTAATGGCCCAAGCGCTAAATAACTAAACCGCGGATGAAAACTATAAACAACCTGAGGTCGTTTACGGATGTTTTCACTTAACTCGTTATTTATATCGTCATAATAAATATTACTAATTGGTAAAAACTCCCGTGTCGCGCTCAGAAAGTGCTTCATGACTGCTGGTGCCTGCCAGTAACTTGGTTCACTATTACGCCGATTAAAAGCCTCAAACAATAAAGTGCCATTTTCCCCAACCGCCTTAAGCAATGCAGCAATAATGGTTTGCGAACCTCCAAGAACCTGTTGAGAAAATTCTGGTCTACTAATGATTAAAACAATATCTTGAGCTTTTAAACCTAAATTACGTAAAGCTAAAAATAATGTTTCCCCATCAATTGGTTGAAAACTTGTCGATTTAATCGATAAGGTCATAGCTACGATAAAATTCCAGCAAATCCCGATAAGTTAGATAGCCAATCCGATAAGCTTTATTGACGCCATTTTCCACAATCACTAAAGTGGGAGTAGCTAACTCATCAGCTAAACCTAGCTGTTGTAAGAGAACTAATTTATCTTCTTTGCTGGCGGGATCGGTATCAATCACCCAATCAACGTGCTTCACTGAATAATTATGCTCCACTTCTTTTAAAACCGGCTTAAATTCAGCGCAAGCGCTACAAGTAGTTTCACTAATAAATAATATAAAAGTATCTTTTTCTGCTAATTGCTTAGCGATCTGGCTTGTTTGATTTTGTTTACCACAAGCTGTCAATAAAAATACTAAAACAAAAAGACTAACTATTTTTTTCATGCCTACTCCTTATGATGTGCTGCTCGACTAGCTGCACTGGCTGCGATCGCCCCAACAATATCATCAAGGAAAGTATGACACAATCCATCAGTTGCTTCATTTAATTTGCCTATAATACCTGGTTTAACGCGATCAATATAACCATAATTAGTTAAAGCGATTGAACCGTATAAATGGCAGATGCCATAAGCTAAAACTTCATCCATCCCATAGAGTGATTCATCCGTCTCAATAATCCGTTGTAAGTCATCATCTAGCAGTAGGTGACGTTCTGCTAAAATATCGAGTTCAATCCCAGTAATAATAGCATGTTGAACCTCTCGCTTTTGAATCACGTTAATTACAAAATCCTCCATATCACGGGGATCAAGGTTATTATGATAACTCTTTTGTAAGAAGACGACGCATTCACTAATATCATGGATGGTCACCCCACGAGATGCCAACAAATCAATACATTTTTGATACATAGCGCTACTCCATTTCAACTTTAGTTTAGCTAACTTTATAGCGTTGTGCAAGTAACCAAAGTGAAAAAACAAGCACGCAGGTACTAAGTTAGCTTTCATACATACCTAAATCAGGCTCCCAGCTCACCTTTTTACTAATAAAAAAGCGACACGGTTAATGTGTGTCGCTTACAACTACTATTTATTAGCTTCTTCGCGTTCCTTTTTAGCTTGAGCAATCACCTTATCGGCTATTGGCGCCGGTGCTGGTTCATAGCGTTCAAAGGCGAAAAGATATTCACCTCGACCTTGGGTCATCGCTCTTAGCTCAATCGCATACCTTTGCATTTCAGCCATTGGTACTTCGGCGGTAATTTTTTGTTCGCCATTATCTTGGGCATCCATTCCTAGGATAATACCACGGCGTTTGTTTAAGTCTCCCACAATCGTTCCAGTATATTCTTCAGAAACCACAACTTCACATTTTCCAATTGGTTCCAGCAAAATTGGGCGGGCTTTCGGTAAGCCTTCCCGATAAGCTAAACGAGCAGCTGATTTAAACGCAATTTCTTTAGAATCAACTTCGTGATAAGAACCGTCAGTTAGAACTGCTTTCACGCCAACCACTTTATAACCAGCGAGTACCCCTTCATTCATACATTCACGTAAACCAGCTTCCACCGCTGGGAAGTATTGGCGAGGCACTGCTCCACCAAAGACTTTCTCTTCAAAGATCATCTCTTCACTATCAATGGGTGAGAACTCCACAAACACGTGACCATATTGGCCAGCCCCACCTGATTGTTTTTTATGTTTACCTTCCGCTAAGACTTTGCCAGTGATCGTTTCGCGATATTGAACTTTAGGTTCGCTAGTTTCGACTTCCGTCTTATATTTTTCTTTAAGCTTACTTAATAAAACATCAATATGTTGTTCACCTAAACCAGCTAAGATCGTTTCACGGGTTTCACTATTACGAATAATGCGTAGTGATTTATCTTCTTCTGCTAAACGTTGTAAGCCACCAGATAACTTATCTTCGTCATTTTTACTCTTCGGACGAATCGCAACTTCTAACATTGGTGGTTTAAATTCGATAACCGGATAGATTATTTTATTTTCCTTCGTTGCTAAGGTATCATTTGTTTCCGTTAAAGCTAATTTTGTAATCGCACAAATATCTCCAGTAAAGACTTTACCAGCTGCGACTTGGTGCTTACCATTAATAAAGAAGATCGAACCAATCTTTTCTGGCTTATCTTTATTGACATTAATCAAGCTTGTATCAGAACTTAATACCCCGGTCATTACTTTAACATAAGAGATTTTCCCAACAAAAGGATCAATTAAGGTTTTAAAAACAAATAAAGTAGTACTTTCTTTTTCGTTAGTGGCGAGTGTTTTTTCCACTTGGTGTAACGTTCCAGTAATACTGCCCTTTTCCGCATAGCTAGGTAAGTATTCAGTAATTAAATCTAGTAAGCGTTCAATACCAGTTTCTGTTTCAGCTGAACCGCAGTAGATAGGTAAAATCTCTCCCTGGCGGACACCAATCCGTAAACCCTTGGCTAATTCATGTTCACTAAATGGTTCTTCCTCAAAGAATTTCTCCATTAAATCATCATCAGTCATCGCAACTGCTTCAATGATTTGATTATAATATGCATCAATTTCAGCTTTAAGTTCGGTTGGTACTTCGGCTGGTTGACTTTGATTAGCGTAGTACCACGCTTTTTTTCTTAAAACATTAATACTACCCACTACAACTTTATCTTCAATAATCGGTACTTCAAAAGGTATAACTGTTTTTCCATAAAGTTGGCGTAATTGTGCATAAACATTTTCAAATGAAGCGTTTTCTTCGTCCATCTTATTAATAAAGAAAATCATCGGTAATCCTTGGGCTTTAACCGCTTTAACCGCTGTTTCCGTCCCAGGTTGCACACCATCACGGCCACTAACAACAATTAAGGCGTTATCAGCCACATGTAACCCAGCAGCTTGTTCACCTGCATAATCTAAATAACCCGGTGTATCGAGTAAGTTAATCTTGCAATCTTTCCACTCTAATGGAGCAATGCCTAAATAAACTGATACTTGACGTTTGATTTCTTCACTATCGAAGTCAAGTGCGGTATTACCATCACTAATTTTACCTTTACGTTCAATCTTTTTTGTAAAGTGTAATAATGCTTCCACGAGTGACGTTTTACCACTCCCACTATGGCCTAATAAACAAACATTTCTGATTTCACTTGATAAATAATCTCGCATTTGGTCCTCCTACTTTAATACCGGTTTAAGTTCATCCAAATTATGTTGGCGAACATAATGAATCGCTTTATTACCATCTTTATCGACTATTTCTTTATCTGCTCCCGCTGCTAAAAGTAAATTAACTAAAGGCAGATAACCTGAATAAGCTGCACGCATTAAAGCGGTACAGCCATTATTATCTTGTAAATCAACTTGAACTTGGGCCTCAAGTAACACTTTAATGGTATCAACTTGATAAGCAATACAAGCTTCCATTAAGGCGGTTCGCCCCATTTCGTCTTGATTATCAAAAGTAGCGCCATTTTTCAATAGTTCACTAACTACCGCTTGATGGCCTAAAAAAGCCGCCCGCATTAAAGCCGTTCTTTTTTTATAATCAATTTGGTTAATATCAATGCCTGATTCAATTAATAGTTTCACGATTTCTAAATGACCTTTTTTGGCGGCCCCCATCAAAGCATTCTTATCTTTAAAATCAATGATATTAACTTCAGCACCATGATCGAGTAAGAAACGTACAATATTAATATAACCACGTTTAGCCGTCCGCATTAAGGCAGTTCGTCCTTCTTCATTAACTACGTTAACATTGGCACCGGCAGCGACAGTAGATGATACTACAGCGAAATCACCGTTGGCGGCTGCATCAAAGAAAATTTTATCCTGTTGATTCATGTTAATCCCTCCTTAGTAATTGAATCAGCGTATAAAAAAGATGGCAAATTAATGCCACCTTAAAAGGCTATTTATTTGGAAAATAAACTTTGGTAATAACATCCCCGAATTTGTGCATATTACCACCCCTAACTAATTAAATTGTACCTTATATTCTCAAAAAAGCAAGCGATTTCACCCAGCTAGCTTTTGATTTAAGCAAACAAGACCCAGATCAAAAGATATCCACTTAAAACCGCCAATAACGTATATGGCACAGAAATCCGCATAAACGTAGCTGGTGAAACCTCATGGCCCGCTTTACGGAGAATTCCTAAGCCGGCAATATTCGCCGAAGCACCGATTGGAGTTAAGTTACCACCTAAAGTAGCACCCGCTAATAAACCAAAATATAAGACATACGGTGTTTGGCCAGCTTCGGCACTTAACGCCGCAATCACGGGTAACATCGTCGCAATATATGGAATATTATCGATAAAAGCTGAAAATAAAACTGATCCCCACACAATTATCGTATATAAAACAAAAGTATTATTAGAAAGCGAACCAATCAAGTGACCAATATCTTTGACTAACCCGACTTCATTTACCCCACCAATGACCACAAATAAGCCAATCAGTAATAATAACGTAAAATAATCCAATTCACGTAATGAGGCTTGAATAAGGGGCCATTTCTTTTGGAAAAGTAAGTAGATAATGCTTAGTCCATACAAACTTAAACAAATATAACCATTAATATTAGCTGGCAAACTTGGGAAAAATGAAGCGAAAATCAGTAAACCAATCATGGCTATCAGCATTAGTGACGGAACATAATCATTCACTGGGGTTTTATCTGTGGTGGTAATTGGCTGTTTTTCATGACGGAAAATAAATAACAAATATAAAGCCGCCACAATTGAGCCTACTTGGACAATAAAGAATAAACTAGGTTTTCCTAAAAACCAAAAGAAGTCTAAAAAGTTTAAATTAGCCGCGCCACTTAATAAAATTGAAGTAGTATCACCAACTAGTGTCGCGGCTCCTTGTATATTAGATGCAATTGATATCGCGATAATACTTGGTACGGGAGAAACGTTTAACTTTTTCGCAATCGTAATCGCAATCGGTGCGACCATTAAAACCGTCGCCACATTATCAATAAACGCAGAGATAATTCCAGCAAATAACGCCAACGCAATAATCGCCCATTTCAAATTCGGCGTTTTTTCAATCATTAGTTCCGCCATCAAAGCGGGCATCTTCGATTCAATAAAGAAATGTACGATTCCCATCGTTCCAGCAATCATCATAATAACATTCCAATTTATATAACTTAAAGCTGCTTGCCAGCTTAAAACTTTAACTCCTACAAAAATGAGCGCCCCGCTTAAAGCGATATAGGCCCGATATTTCGGAAAAATTAACAATAAGACATAAATCAGAATAAAGCTAAATAATACTAACCACTTAATAGTTGTCATAGTTCCTCCTGACTGGCTTATTATATCATTATTTAATAATTTCACCAACTAAGCAGCAGAAAATATTCCAGCACTTTTAGGCATTTTAATGGCGAATTAAGTGCTTCTTTGCTATAGTAAGGGCAAGCAAGAGGAGGACATATCATGACTTATATTTTACCAAAACTTAATTTTGATTATGCTGCTTTAGAACCACATATTGATGCTTTAACGATGGAAATTCACCACACTAAACACCACCAAGCTTATATTAATAATTTGAATGGAGCGTTAGAAAAGCATCCGGAACTAGCTAAATTACCTTTGATTGATTTAATCAAACAAGTTGATCAATTACCAGATGACATTAAGATGACCGTACGCAACAATGGTGGTGGTCATTTAAATCACACCCTATTCTGGGAAACTTTGGCACCCGCCACTGATCAAGCCCCCACCGGTAGCCTACTAACTGCCATTAATGCTGATTTTGGTTCCTTTGATGAGTTAAAAAATGCATTAGATAATGCAGCTAAAACTCGTTTCGGTAGCGGCTGGGCTTGGTTAGTAGTTAACGCAACTGGTCACTTAGAAGTAATTTCTACTCCTAATCAAGATAATCCTTACATGTTTGGCAAGACTCCAATTTTGGGGATCGACGTCTGGGAACATGCTTATTACTTAAAGTATCAAAACCGTCGTCCAGAATACATCAGTAATTGGTTTGCGGTGATTAATTGGGATCAAGTCTTAAAAAATTACGAACAAGCAAAATAA
>CAZAZP010000033.1:0-7690 GCA_964489695.1 uncultured Erysipelotrichaceae bacterium
ATACTTTGACATAAAAAACCCCCTTACCGTGTCCGGATTTGGGGGTTCACATCAAGTAAAACTTAGGTTTTTTCTTCCCCAGCTTTAATAATAGATGGGTGAGATAATGGAAAATAATGAAATAACCGCAATTATCAGACTTTTGTGTACTGTCCCGACGGATGAAATTTGTCAAAAACTAGTTAAACGCTGGCTACAACTGGAATATCAGCGGCTAAACAGTTTACCAAAAAATCTGCAGTGTCAGGTGTTAATTAGTCGTTTTAATTACTATTATAGAAGTAAATACAAATCAGCCGAATTAGTCCAATTAAAAATCAAGATTGGTGATATTGGTTATTGGGATTTTGGTGAAACGTATTTAAATGAATCGGGCTTTCAACATTTGGGCTTAGTGTTAAGTTTTTTTAACTCGAAGGCTTTTGTTTTGCCATTAACTAGTAATCCTTTAATGTATGAACAAAGCTATTGTCCAGATACTTTTCCCTTAGGGAAAAAGCACCTTTTTCGCTTAAGCCAACATTATGGCTTAGCTAAGCCTTCAGTAATCTTTCTTAATGATGGTAAATATTTAAATACTGCGCGCTTAATTCGAGTGGTGAGCCATATTCCCCCAGCTAGTCCGGTTTTTCACCAAATAAAGACACAACTTGCAGAAAATATTGGTTTATTAACTATTTAAACTAAGATATTGTATGATTAAGACGGTGATTAAATGAAAAAGCGATATTTAGTTGCTGTAAGTGGTGGCCCAGATTCGATGGCGTTATTGGAAATGTTACGCCAAAAGCAGCTGGACTTACTAGTAGCCCACGTTAATTATCATAAGCGGCTTTCAGCTGATCGGGATGAGAAGATTGTTAGTGAATATTGTAAACAATATAACATTCCGTTTTTCGTCTTAGCTCCTGAACATGAACAAGGTAATTTTCAACATTGGGCGCGTCAAGTTCGGTTAGCTTTTTTTAAACAGCTAGTTTTGCAATATCAGCTAAGTGGGGTTTATTTAGCCCATCATGCTGATGATGTACTTGAAACATATCTCTTACAGAAAAAACAACGCCGCTTACCGCAATATTGGGGTATCAAAGCTCAAATAACGATTAATGGTTTATTGCTTAAACGACCCTTACTGGATTATTTTAAAACTGATTTAATTGCGTATTGTCAAAAACATCAGCTCGCCTATGGTGAAGATGAAAGTAATTATACGGACCAATATACCCGTAATCAATTACGCCATCAATTATTAAGTCATTACAGTAAAAAACAAAAACTAGCATTATTAGCCGAAATAAAACAAGCTAATCAAATATTAGCTAAAAACCAACAGGTAGTAGCGCAAGCGGTCGCACAGTTATTACCGGAGTTTACTCAGCAGGCTTATATTAAGCTAACTCCGCCAATTTTCCGCTTAGCAGTTTTACGAAGTTGGTTAATTAAACAAGGCGTAAATGCTTATCATTTCTCTACCAAACAAGTTTTAAAACTGGAAGAATTCATTTTAGCCTCGGGTAATGGTGAATACCTGATTTCCGCTGATTTAAATTTAGTACGTGATTATCAAACCATTAAATTACAATCAGCTCAACAGATTAACTACCAATATGAACTACTTAAGATTGACGCATTAATCACACCATACTTTAAAGTAACTCAAACTGGTCCACTGAATTGCGGGGTTACGGTGAAAGCTACTGATTTTCCTTTGACGATCCGTAATTTTAAGCCGGCTGATCGGATAAAGTTAACTTATGGCCATAAGAAGGTTAGTCGTTATTTTATTGATGAGAAAATACCACGTCAAAAGCGTCAAAGTTGGCCAATTGTTTTAAATTGTCAGCAAGAGATAATTCTGGTTCCTGGGCTGGGAGCCAATATTACGCATTTTTCTAACAATCCCAATTTGTTTGTGTTAAAATAAGTTATATTGTATTGGAGGAAACCATGCACAAGGACGTTAAAGAAATTCTGATTGATGAAGCAGCGATTATAAATAAGTGTCAAGAACTTGGAGCGAAAATTACCGCAGATTATCAAGATAATCCCCCGTTATTAGTCGCCCTATTAAAAGGCTCAGTTCCTTTTTTAGCAAACTTAATCCGCTTTATTGATTTAGATATTGAATATGACTTTATGGATGTATCTAGTTATGCCGGCACAGAATCAGTTGGTGATGTGAAGATCTTAAAAGACTTGGATCAATCGATCCGTAGTCGCCGGATTCTTTTAGTGGAAGATATTGTGGATACTGGTAGAACCATTAAAGAAGTAACCCGTTTATTAGATAATAAAGGGGCAACGGATGTTAGAGTAGTTTCCTTATTGGATAAACCTAGCCGCCGCCAAGTTGAATTAGACTTACATTATATTGGCTTTGAAATTCCCAATGAATTTGTGGTTGGCTTTGGTTTGGATTTCAATGAAAAATACCGTAATTTACCGTACGTAGCGGTTTTAAAAGAAGAACTTTATAACGAGGTGATTGAGTGAATCGTAAAAACAATAAAAAAACAGTCGTAAATATTATTCCCATCTTAATATCATTTTTCTTTTTGATCATGTTGTTTTCGATGAATGGTACAGCTACCACTAAAAAGCTAGACTATTTAACTTTTAAACAGTTAGTCGAAACTAGTCAAATGGAAAAAGTGAATATTTCGGTTAGTAATATTATTGTCAAAGTCCAAGGTGTTTATGTTAGCGGGGATAAAAAGCAAGAGTTTTACTTGCAATTACCAAATACCGCTAATATTACTGAAGGCTTAATTAATGACTTTGAAACCCATAACATCCAATTTGAAGTTGGTGAATTAGAAAAAAGTAATTTCTGGCTTGAGATGGTCCTAGCCTATGTTCCTTATATCTTATTATTTGGGGCAGGTTATGTCTTATTCTCCCGGATGGGTAATTCCTCTGCGACTAAGAAGTCGTTTGATTTTGGAAAAAACCGGGCCCGCTTACAAGCCAATATTAAAGTAAAGTTTGATGATGTGGCGGGTTGTGAAGAAGAAAAAGAAGAAATGCAGGAACTGGTTTCCTATTTGAAAGCGCCGAAGCGCTTCTCAAAAATGGGAGCGCGAATTCCTAAAGGCGTCTTATTAGTAGGCCCTCCAGGCACGGGTAAAACATTATTAGCAAAAGCAGTAGCTGGTGAATCGGATGTTCCGTTCTTTTCCATCTCTGGTAGTGACTTTGTCGAAATGTTTGTGGGAGTTGGAGCTAACCGGGTCCGTGAAATGTTTAAAGAAGCTAAGCAAGTAGCTCCTTGTATTATTTTCATTGATGAAATTGATGCCGTCGGCCGCGAACGGGGAGCCGGTTTAGGTGGCGGTCATGATGAACGTGAACAAACCTTAAACCAATTATTAGTTGAAATGGATGGCATTAACGATAACTCTGGTATCTTAATTTTAGCTGCAACCAATAGAGCTGATATTTTAGACCCAGCTTTACTTAGAGCGGGTCGATTTGATCGCCAAATTATGGTTAGTCTACCTGATCGCAAAGCTCGTTTTGAAATCTTAACGGTCCATGCCCGCAATAAACACGTTGATCCAAATATTGATTTAAATGCGATTGCGAAACGGACACCAGGTTTTTCCGGAGCGGATTTGGAAAACGTGCTCAATGAATCAGCTATTTTAGCCGTCAGAGCTAATCGTGATGTAATTATGCTGGAAGATATTGATGAAGCTATCGACCGGGTTTTAATGGGCCCGGCAAAGCGCTCTAAAACATATACCGAAAAAGAACGCAAATTAGTCGCGTATCATGAAGCAGGCCACGCTGTTATTGGTTTATTTTTAGAAAACGCCAGTGTGGTGAGAAAGATTACGATTATTCCCCGGGGAATGGCGGGTGGCTATAACTTAATGACGCCCAAAGAAGAAACTTTCTTAAATACTAAATCGGATTTATTAGCTAAAATCACCAGTTATCTAGGTGGCCGGGTAGCGGAGGAAGTCTTCTTAGATGATGTTTCAACCGGCGCTAGTAGCGATATCCAAGAAGCGACGAGAATTGCTCGCGCCATGGTAGTTGAATTAGGGATGAGTGATTTAGGCCCAATTCAATACCAAAGCCAAAGTGGCAGTGTCTTTTTAGGTAGAGATTATGCTAGTGCCCAAAACTACTCAGGTGAAGTTGCTTATGAAATCGATAAAGCGGTTCGGCATATTATTGAAATGTGTCACCAAAAAGCCACGGAAATTATTAAAAAGCACACCAAAGAACTGGAGTTATTAGTTGATGCTTTATTAGAATACGATACGATTACAGCTGAACAAATTGATAATGTGATTAACGAACGACCGATTAATTACAATTTGTCAAATAATGGGCATAGCCCAGTTGATATGGATTAAAAGGTGGTAACACCTTTTTCTTTAGCCTTAAAGGAGTTTTATGAAAGATGAATTAATTATAGCGTTAGCGAAACAACATAATTTTCGCGCCTACGCCTTGACGGCGACTAACTTAGTTGAAACTGCTCGTTTAGCCCATGATTTATGGCCGACTGCCAGTGCGGCCTTAGGTCGGACATTAATCGTTGGAGCGATGCTAGGTCAAATGCTAAAGGCGGAACAAGAAAAATTAACGATTACGATTAATGGCGGTGGACCCTTAGGCACGATTTTAGTGGATGCGTTTTCTGATGGTCGCGTGCGCGGCTTTGTTGGGGAACCACATATTTTATTAATTAACCCAGAAACTGGTAAGTTAGCAGTTGGTGAAGCTGTTGGAACAGCTGGGTATTTAAAAGTAATTAAAGACCAAGCTTTAAAAGGTGAATTTACTGGTCTAGTTAAATTGGTTAGTGGCGAAATCGGGGAAGACTTTGCTTATTATTTTCTGGCGAGTGAACAAATCCCGACCGCGTTAAGTGTCGGTGTGTTAGTCAACCCAGATTATTCAATCGCTAGTGCGGGCGGCTTATTGCTTCAAATGTTGCCAGAGGCTAGTGAAGCGGATATTACTTACGTTGAAAACTTAGTCGCTAATTTACCACCAATCTCAAGTTTAGTCCAAGCTGGTTTAAATGCACAGGGTCTTTTGGATTATTTGAATACTGAACTCAAATTGTTAGAAGTCAATCCGCTAAAGTTTGAGTGTAATTGTAGTAAGCAGCGGTTTGCCGGTAGTTTACAAGTTTTAGCTCCTAAAGATCTTCAAGAATTGATGCAAGATCCAAGCGGCGCTGAAATTATTTGCAATTACTGTAATACCCATTATCAATTTAACCCAGCAGAACTCCAAGAAATATATCATGACAAAATGGCTCATCACTAATTTAGAATTTGCTAATCAAGTGGTCATTGCACCGATGGCAGGGATCACAAATCAAGCCTTTCGCGAAGTTTGTTTAGAGTTTGGTAGTGGTTTAGTTTTTGGTGAGATGATCAGTGATCAAGCTTTACTTGCTGGTAATAAACGGACGCTCGAAATGATAAAAATCAGTCAAGTTGAACATCCGATTGCCTTACAGCTATTTGGTAGTAATCCAAAAACCATGGCGTTAGCGGCTGAATATTTAGACCAAAACACGACTTGTGATTTGATTGATATCAATATGGGTTGTCCAGTTACGAAAGTTATTAAAGCGGGATCAGGGGCGGCTTTAATGAAGACACCTGAACTAGCCGTGGAAATCGTTGAGCAAGTCATTAAACGAGTTAAAAAACCAGTCACGGTGAAATTGCGGGCTGGTTGGGATAAAAACTCCATCAACGTGGTTAAACTAGCCAAACAATTAGCCCAAGCTGGGGCGAGTGCTTTAACTATCCACGCTCGCACTCGTAGTGAAATGTATGCGGGTCAAGCTGATTGGGATTTAATTAGACAAGTTAAACAAGCAGTTAAGTTACCAGTCATCGGAAATGGCGATGTAAAATCAGGTGCTGATGCGCTACGACTCCGTGAAACAACAAACTGTGATGCTATTATGGTGGGGCGGGCAGTTTTAGGTAATCCCTGGTTAATTAAAGAGTTAATCGCGGCTTTAGACCAAGAACCAATCAAACTAGCTCCGCCAGTGACGGAAGTATTTCATTATCTAAAAGAGCACTACGAAAAACTTAGTGCCCTCAAAGGTCCCAAAATGGCTTTACTCGAAATGCGAACACACGCTGCTTGGTATCTTAGTGGTTTAGCCTTTAATACCAAAATTAAACCGTTGATTAATCAAATCAAAGAAGTCACTTTACTTTGGGCGTTATTAGCAGAATATGAGGAACTTTTGGTTCAACCAAACCTAGCAGCCGAAGCTGTTTCAGCTTTAGTGGCGAAGTATCGCCCATTAATTGACAAACAAACTTAATTTATCTAAAATTAAGCTGAATCAAGCGTTGATCTGCGAGTAGATTATTCATAGTCGAATTAGAGAGTTTGTGTTAGGTGAAAACAAACCGCTAGGATAATTGAAAAAAAACAGGGAGCATTAGCCAGCCAGCTTTATCGGCCAACTTATTAAGTTACTAAGTTCGATTAAGTGATTAATCGATAAATTAGGGTGGTACCACGATGATAACTCTCGTCCCTAACTGGAGGAGAGTTTTTTATAAGGAGAAAACATGGAAAAATTAACTGATCAAGAGCTAGTTCGGCGCCAGAAAATGACAGCTTTAAAAGACCAAGGAATTGAACCATTTGGTCAAGCTTTTACGAAAACTCACCAAAGTGCTGAGATATTTACTTTGTATGATCAATATGATAAAGAAACATTAGCTGAAATGGCCCCAGCCGTAATCGTGGCTGGCCGGATTATGACCAAACGGGAAATGGGTAAAGCTGGTTTTTTACACCTTCAAGACCAAACTGGTCAGATTCAAGTTTATTTACGCCAAGATAGTCTGACTCCACTGGAGTTTGATTTATTTAAGTCGGCTGATCTAGGCGATATTATTGGCATTGCTGGGACTGTTTTTCGCACTAACCATGGCGAATTGTCGATTAAGGCTTTAAAATATACTCATTTAAGTAAAGCTTTACGACCTTTACCCGAGAAGTTTCATGGTTTAATTGATGTCGAAGAACGTTATCGACGACGTTATTTAGACTTAATTATGAATGAGCGTTCGCGTTATATTGCTTTAAGTCGAACTAAAATAATTCGAGCCATCCAACATTATTTTGATGCTTTAGGTTATATTGAAGTGGAAACCCCCGTGCTTCAACCGATTTTAGGTGGCGCCGCTGCGAAACCATTTGTGACTCATCATAATACGTTAGACATGGACTTCTATTTAAGAATAGCGACTGAATTACCACTAAAGCGCTTAATCGTTGGTGGATTTGAAGGAGTTTATGAAATTGGTCGTTTGTTTAGAAACGAAGGAATGAGTCCAAAACATAATCCCGAATTCACTACCGTTGAAGTATATATTGCTTATATTGATATGTTAAAGATGATGGAAGTTACCGAACAACTTGTAGAAGCAGTTAGCTTAGAAGTTTTAAAGACAACAGAACTTACTTATGGTGAAATTGAACTTTCTTTAAAAGCGCCTTTTAAAAGAATCCATATGGTTGATGCGATTAAACAAGTCACAGGCATCGATTTTTGGACCATTAAGGATGACAAAACTGCCTTGGAATTAGCGAAATCGCATCAAATTCCATTATTAAGTCACCAAGCCACATTAGGCCACGTTATTAATGCCTTTTTTGAATATTATGTGGAAGCAACGAT
>CAZAZP010000034.1:0-7224 GCA_964489695.1 uncultured Erysipelotrichaceae bacterium
AGTATGCTTTAACAGTATAACTATAAAAATTGTCCGTTAAAGTGTTGACAGTCCATACTGACAACAAGGCATAAAATATTTCCAATTTATATTTTCTAATTTTTATAAATAAAATAATCCAGACCAAATCTGGATTAAGATCATAACATGATTCTTTAGTTTATATTCTTTAGTTAATTTACACAAAAAGTGAGTACTAATATTTTAAAATGAGTGGTGCCGGTTAGAGGACTCGAACCTCCGACTTACTCATTACGAATGAGTTACTCTACCAACTGAGTTAAACCGGCATAGTTATAATTACAGTTAAGTGTAACATAACTTATTATAGTAGGTTTTACTGTGTTTTTAAAGAGTAATTTACTTTATTAACTAGATTAATAAATCATTAACCGCTTGATGCCAAAGATAAAGACTGGCGACTGAAGCATAAGGACTATAACGATCTTTATATTTTAGAAATAAACTTTTTGGTAGCTCATTAATTTGGTATAACCTTTTCATTCCTCGGATAATGGCTAAGTCTAAATAACTAATAATGTTAGGTCGTTCTAATGAAAAGATTAGTAACATCTCAGCGGTCCAGACTCCAATTCCTTTTAATTTAATCAACTCAGTAATAATCTCTTCATCACTTAAATCTTTAAACTTAGCTAAAGGTAATTCGTTAGTTAAGACTTTTTCTGCGGCGTTTTGCATGTAGGCAACTTTACGCCAAGTTAAACCACAGCTTTGAAGCTCAGCGGCACTTAAGGCTAAAATACTCTCAGGTGTAACTTTAGGTAACTTAAGTAAAAGTCGCTGCCAGATGGTTTGTTGGGCAGCAGAAGAGATTTGTTGACCGATAATTAAATGCATTAAAGATTTAAATAAATCTGGTTCAACTGGCCGCTTAATTGGTCCGACAGCTTTAATTAAAGCACCTAACCTTTGATCTACCTCGGTTAAGTGCTTAATTTCATTTGATCCATACTTAAAATAATGCATGGTCTGCTTTCTTTTCTAAGGCTAATAAGTACTCTTTAACTGGTAGGCCACCACCAAAACCAACTAGTTTTCCATTATGACCAATTACTCGATGACATGGAATAATAATAACAATCGGATTACGATTATTTGCTAAACCGACTGCCCGAAAACCACGTGGACAAGCTACTTGCTCAGCGACTTGTTTATAACTGCGAGTTTCTCCATAAGGAATACTGACTAAAGCTGACCAAACTTTTTTTTGAAATTCGGTACCACTTGGATTTAATGGTAAGTCAAATTGTTGTCTTTGACCCGCAAAATATTCAGTTAATTGGGTGATGGCTAAACTTAATAAGGGAGTTGTTTCCTCTATTAGGTTGGGTGGAATTTTATCACTATTTTCAAAAAATAAATGGGTAATTGCCCCTTCCGTTTCCACAATTCCTAGTTGTCCAATTGGACTTTGATAATAAGTTAAATATTGTTCATGCATCATTACTTCCGCCAATCAATAATAACTCCAGTATAAAGTTCCTTTTCGTGCATTAAACCCTGATACGCTGTTAATAATGCTGTTTCATCGGGCTTAATGATATGCGAGATAAATTGCTTAGCATCGATTTCTTTACTTTGCAGTAAACCTTCAAGATAATGCATCATTCGATAAACTGTTAATCGGGTACCTGGAGTACTAGCTTGCGGATAACGCCGGTTTAAAGCCCCGATTACCGTTAATAATTTCATATGAATCAAACTAAACGAATCCGTCACATTACTATTATGGGGCGTCCGGGGAGAGCCTAATAACACGACTTGGCCAGACATAGCAGCGAGTTTTAAACCGGTTTCAATTACGACGGATAAACCAGTGGCGTCAACGACGATTTCAGCGCCCTGTTGGTTAGTTTTTTCCATTACGGTTTGATATTGCTCGCTAATTGGGACGTCAATTACTTCTTTAATCCCGAGTTTTCTGCCTAAAGCAGCTCGCGAGTGGACTGGTTCCACCGCTAAGACCCGCGCACCCATTTGTTGGTAGTAAAGTGAAACAAGTTGCCCTAAAATTCCTAACCCTAACACCACCACGGTATCACCAAGCTTGACTTCAACTGGTAAAATACCATTTAAAGCAATCCAAGCCATATTTAATAAAGCCCCATCAATCGGATCAGTTTTTGGATCTAACTTATATAAGATTCCGCCATCACTTGTTGTATAATCATAAACAATTAGACTACTATGGGGACCACTAAATAAGACCGTATCGCCTACTGCGACTTGCTTAATGGCTGAGCCAATTTTTAAAACTTTCCCGACCGAACAATAACCTGGTCGCATTGGATAAGTTGCACCAATTTTTAAACCAAACACGCGTGATAATTCCGTTCCAGGACTGATTAAAGAGACGTAAGTCTCAATTAAACATTCAGTTGGAGCTAGTTCTTCCTTGATTTTTTCCTCAATTATTTTAACATCTAAAACCCCATTAACCACGACACTTCTCGCTAACATTTTATCCCTCTTTTCATTTCTCTCTTTAATTTAAGCTTAACACTGTTTTTCGTAAAACTCAATCAAACAAAAAAAACTAGCTCTGCTAGTTTATCTGATGGTGGGGATGGAGGGACTTGAACCCTCACGATGTTGCCATCACCGGATTTTAAGTCCGATGCGTCTACCTATTCCGCCACATCCCCGCTGGAGGTTCCTGCCGGATTTGAACCGGCGATCACAGAGTTGCAGTCTATTGCCTTACCACTTGGCTAAGGAACCAGCTCTGTTTCTACGCTTTTTTATTATACAAAAGTGCTCTTTAAATTGCAACCTAAAAAGACACGTATTTAACCGAAAAGTAAAAAGAAAAGTAATCATCAGACGATGATTACTTAGCAATAATTTTATTCCACATTTCAGCGATTTTAATTCTTAGCTGTTCGTTATGACGGAAGATTTCATCATTAGCGCCATTACTCCGGGGTGAGAAAGCAGAAATTCCTTCAAAATCACCACCTGGTCCACTAAGTTTTTGATAAACGCTGCTAATCACTGGAGTATAGCCAACTTCTAACGCGTTTCTTTCCGCAATTTCTGGATCAAGCATAAAGTCAATCCAACTCAAAGCTAAATCAAGGTTAGTTACATCTTTAGTAATAACTAAACTATCTAACCAAACATTTGTTCCTTCTAACGGTTCAAAATAAGCCATATCTTCATTTTCGCTCATCACATAAGCCGCATCACCAGAATAGATCACCGCTAAATCTTTTGTGCCAGCCACCATCCGATCAATTACTTCATCAGTCACGTAAATTGGCGCCATTTCAGTTTTTTGGTCAATTAACCATTGATTAGCTTGCGCTAGTTCTTGATCATCGGTCGTATTAGCTTTAAAGCCTAAGGCTTTTAAAGCAATCATAAAGGCATCGCGTTCTGATTCATAAAAATATAGTCGCCCTTTATAAGTAGTATCACGTAAAATATTCCAACCAGCTTGCACGATTTTCGCTTCACTAATTACCGTTTGATTATAAAGGATACCCAGTGTCCCCCAGAAATATGGGACTGAATATTCATCATTTGGATCAAAAGCTTTATGTAATAATTCAGGATTTAAACCAGCAATATTTTTTAGCTTATTACGATCAACTTTAACTAACCAATCTTCACTGATTAATCTTTCAATCATGTAATCTGATGGAATTAAAATATCATATTTATCACCACTTTGAATTTTGGTATACATTGCTTCGTTAGAATCAAAAGTATCATAAATAACTTTAACATCATGTTCCCGCTCAAACTCAGAAATCACTGACTTATCAATATAAACCGTCGGACTCAAAATTCGCAAAGTTTCCTTTGAACTACGTTGCCCACAACCACTTAATAATAAGATGGTTGCTAATAAACCTAAACTAAATTTCTTCATATTCCAACTCCCTTTCCTTTTTCTTCGTTATCAATGGTAGCACATTGATAATAATCAAAACTACCGTAATGACTAAAACAATAATACTTGATAAGGCGTTAACACTCGGATTAATCCGCCGCCGCATAGTATAAACAAAAATCGAAATATTCTTAACACTGCCCGAAACAAAATAAGAAATCACAAAATCATCAAAAGACATCGTAAAAGCAATCAAAGCCCCAGAAATTATGGCCGGCATTAATTGCGGGACAATCACCTTCATTAAAGCTTGCCAAGGTGTCGCACCTAAATCTAACGCAGCTTCGGTAATATTTTCATCTAAGCGGCGTAGTTTCGGTAAAACACTCAAAATAACATAAGGAATACAAAAACCAATATGGGCTAATAACATCGTAAATAAGCCCTTCTCTAAGCCTAAAGAAACAATTAATAACATTAAACCAATCGCGGTCACGATTTCTGGATTTAAAATCGGTAAGTTATTAATATTTAAAACAATTTCACGAATGATCCGTTTCGATTTAGATAAACCAATCGCAGTTAGTGTTCCAATAATCGTTGAAATTACTGTCGCTAAAACCGCCACAATCAAAGTATTAATTACTACTTCCACGATTTCTCGATCATTAAAGAGATTTAAATACCACTTTAAAGAAAAGCCACTCCAGACTGATAATGATTTAGAACTATTAAAGGAAAATACGACCATTAATAAAATCGGTAAATAAAAGAAGAATAAGGTTAATAAAATAACTACAAACGAAAAGACTTTTCTATGCTTGTGCCCGACCATTGTTTTCCTCCTTTTTTACCATGGCTTTATCCGTATCAAAATATTGCGCTAAATACATCGAAGCTAAAATAATCAATGCCATAATCAACGAGATAGCACTGCCAAAATTCCAATCGCCGACATTAATAAACTGCTTTTCAATTAAACTACCAATTAAAGCGTATTGACCACCACCAAGTAGTGCTGGAATTGAGAAAGTTGAAACAGCGGGTAAAAAGACTAACGTAATCCCGGAAATAACCCCGGGTAAAGATAAAGGAAAAATTACCCGACGGAAAGTTTGAAAACGATTGGCACCTAAATCATAGCTTGCATCAATTAAGGATTGATCAAGCTTAGCTAAAGATGTGTAAATCTGAATAATCATAAACGGCAAAAAGTTGTAGACCATCCCGAGTTGCACCGCAAATTCGGTATACATCATCGTAATCGGTTTTAATTTGAAAAATAATAAAATATTATTAATGATCCCAAAATCATCTAAGACCGCAATCCAAGAATATGTCCTGATTAAGGTATTAATCCACATCGGAATCGTAATTAATAAAATTAACATCAACTGCGTTTTTTCTTTACTTTTCGCAATGGCGTAAGCCACCGGATAACCGATAATAAAAGATACCAAGGTCGTGACTAAAGCTAAGCGTAACGATTTAAAGAGCACATTTAAAAAGACTTGATCGGTAAAGAATCTCATAAAACTATCTAAAGTAAATCGTAAAGAGACCACGTTATTACCAGTTTTAGTAAACGCATATAACACAATTAATAACATCGGAATCACGATGATGAAGCTACCCCAGATCAAATACGGAATTAAAAGTTTCCGAAATGCTTTCATTAATAGCCCCCCATCTTTGCCATGACATGAATATCTTCAGGGAAAAAGTGTAAACCAACTTCCTTACCAATCTCATGATAATCCGTCGTATGGACCATAAAACTGCGTTTCGCGGTTTTCACCATAAATTCATAATGCACACCTTTAAAGACGCGATGTTCAATCACACCAGTAATCTTGGCCATTTCCACCGGAACAATATCCAAGTCTTCCGGTCGAATTACGACTTCTACTGGTTCATTATCGTCAAAGCCATAGTCCACACATTCAAATTCATTTTCATCAAACTGGACTAAATAATCAGTAATCATGACCCCTTCAATAATATTAGAATCACCAATGAAATTAGCGACGAAGCTGTTTTCTGGTTCATTATAAATATCAAGCGGTTTCCCGATCTGTTGGATTTCACCATTATTCATTACGACAATTTTATCACTCATCGTTAACGCTTCTTCTTGATCATGGGTGACATATATAAAAGTAATCCCAACTTCTTTTTGAATCTTCTTTAATTCATTTTGCATTTCTTTGCGTAGTTTTAAATCTAGCGCTCCTAATGGTTCATCTAATAATAAAACCATCGGTTCGTTAATTAAAGCTCGAGCAATCGCGACCCGTTGTTGTTGACCACCCGATAGCAGTGTGACTTCCCGATGTTCAAACCCTTCCAAACCAACTAGGGTTAGCATCTTCTTTACTTTTTGTTCAATAATCTCTTTGCTTTGTTTTTTAATTTTTAAGCCAAAGGCAATGTTATCATACACATTCATGTGGGGAAATAAGGCATATTTTTGAAAGACAGTATTGATTTCTCGCTTATACGGTGGAACATTGCTGATCTCTATTCCATCAAAATAAACTCGTCCTTCCGTCTGTTCTAAAAATCCTCCCAAAATCCGGAGTAAAGTCGTTTTACCACAACCTGACGGACCTAATAGTGTGACGAATTCATTTTCCTCAATACTGAGGTTAATTCCTTTTAAAACTAATTGACCGTCAAATTCTTTGACAATATTCTCAAATTGAATTAATTCTTTCATCGTTCCTCCTAAAAATTGGGTGGGGTCATCACCCAAAGCACTTTGGCAACTTGTTGGTGATCATTGCGTAAATAATGTTCTTGTTGTCCCTTTAAGTAAAACGTCTCGCCCTTTTTTAAAGTGATTTCTTCTTCACCATTAACTAACACGATTCGTCCTGCTATAACATATCCTAGTTCTTCACCTTCAAATGGACTAACGATAAAAGAACATTGTTGACTAGCTAATTCGAGAATTAAAGGCTCCATTTCATTGTTTTGGGCATTTGGTACAATCCAATGAATGGTTTGGCCCGCTTGCTGGTCACTAAAATAATCTTCCGCAGTAAACACAATCGGTTCAGCCTTTTCTTCTTGAAAAAACTTGGCCATCGTTAATCCTAACGCCGCCACAATATCCGCTAATGTCAGTAAAGAAGGCATCATTAAATCCCGTTCGACTTGCGATAAGTACCCTTTAGTTAACTCAGTCCGACTAGCTAATTCTTCTAAGGTTAAACCATTTTTATTCCGCAGTTGTTTAATTCGACTACCAATCTCCATGACTAACCTCCTTTGTTTATCTATACTAAACTTTTAGTATAGATACGCTTCTCTATTATACAAAATCACTTTAAAATTGCAAGTGATTTAAACTATTTTTAAAG
>CAZAZP010000035.1:0-3800 GCA_964489695.1 uncultured Erysipelotrichaceae bacterium
TTGATTGATTTATAAACCAGCGTTTCTTAAAGCTTTTAAGAAGTCGATTTCTTCATTAGTTGGAATCATCCGACTAGTAAGTGATCCGCCACGCAATTCAGCAATCTGACGATAGATAGCAGCATCTTCTGCCGTAGCTGCGATAGATTTTGTTACCATCACATATTTAGTTCCTGCCACAGGGGCTGCGTTTCCAACGTTAACGACTTCAATGTCTAAGCCCGCTTCGATTAAGCGTAAAGCATCGGTTGGTAACTTGCAAACTACAAATAGTGTTTCATCAGGATTGGCATGAGCGTAATCAATCATTTCTTGAACGGATAAAACTAAAACCTTGTTTCCACGAGCCGCTAATGGTAGTGCCATTTTCTGAATAGGATCAGCCGCAACTTGATCGTTAACTACGATAATAGCTTTAGCACCGATACTATTCATCCAAACTACTGCGACTTGGCCATGAATTAATCGATTATCAATTCTTAAGTGTGTAATCATATAAACCTCCATATTCTAAGATAATATAGCACTTATGCTTCGGATAAGCAAGCGCTTTCATCAATATTAGCGCTTACTGTAACCGCTTACATATTATAACATAATAAAACTAAAAGCTACTATCTTTTGCTCATAATCCTTGAGATTTTGGTAACATCGCTGCGCCAATAATCCCAGGTTCTTGTAAAGACGCTAATTCAAAGGGTACTTCATCCATTTGATCATGGACTAAAGCTTTAAAACTAGCAATTACTTCCGCTAAATAAGCATCAGCGGATTTACTGACCCCACCACCAATTACATAAACATGCGGGTCAACGACTAAAGAAATATAAGATAACATCCGCGCAAAATCACGTGCCATTTCAGTAATGATGGCTTGGGCTTCATAATTCCCCGCAGCTTTTAATTCAAACACAGTTTTTGTGTCTTTAATATTGGGATCAATTCGTTGTTGGGCTTTGCGTAAAATAGCTGGACCACTAGCTTCGCTTTCCACTGCTCCAGCACTTAAGCCACTATATTCTTCGTTAGTATCTTTGATAATTAGATTACCGATTTCACCTGCGTAACCTAAACGACCAGAAATTACTTTACCTGCTGAGATAAAGGCACCGCCGATTCCGGTAGAATGGGTAATATAATAAACACTATCATAACCAACTCCCGCCCCGACTAAAGCTTCGGCTAATCCAGCGACGTTAGCATCATTATCCATAAAGGTTGGCAAACCAAAAGCTTGTTCGATCTTTTCAATTATTGGATAACCTTTTAAGGCGGGGATATTGGTTGCTAAAGTAATCCGACCAGCTTTGGTATCCACTGGACCCGGAATACCAATCCCAATGCCTACCGTCTCTTGATCAATCGCTAAGCGTTGAATAGTTTTAATCATATTTTCCATAATCACTTCTGCGCTGGCCTTAGCTAAACTATCAGCCACTACCAACTCTAATATTTCACCAGCTGAGCTGACGCGGGCTGCTCGAATATTGGTGCCACCGATATCTACTCCAATATAATTTTTCATATTATTAACCTTCCTTAAGGCTATTATAGCAGAAAAAAAAGATTGGCTTTAAGCCAATCTTTCTTTGTTTTTACTTAATAAAATTACATCATTCCAACAGCACCAGCGATGAATGCTAGAACTGCTAAGATCATGATAGTCTTAAGTGGACTAACTTTTTTAACTTTAACTAAGTAGTAGCAACCGAAAGTAACTAGGATTGGAATTAAGTATGGTAGAATTCCATCTAGCGCTTTTTGGATACCAGGAGTCTTTTGAACAACTTCACCAGCGTCGTTAACTAATTCTTGAGCCAAGAAAGAGTCTTTAATCTTTAAGCTAGCTAAGATTGATGGTACGAATCCACCAATAACAGTTAGACCTAAAACACCAGCGGCGGTTTGAAGTTTATCAAATCCACCAGCTCCACTAACGTCGTTAATAACGTTAACACCTTGTTTGTAACCATAATAGAATAGTGGCCATTTAACAAGGAATAAAGCTAGTAGTGGACCAGTTGTAGCAATAACTGATAGCCAGCTACCTTCAGCAGCTAAACCAGCACCAATAATGTTGAATGGTGGAGTAATTAATACTGCTTGAATCGTATCACCGATACCAGCTAATGGGCCCATTAAGGCAACTTTTAAGTTATCACCAACTTCAGGTTGATAGTTTTCTTCAAGAGCAACGTCAGCTCCATGAATTAATGATGATCCACCTGGGTGGCAGTTATAGAATACCATATGACGTTCTAGTTGACGGCATTGGTCTTCTTCTGAACTATAAAGTTCTTTAATAATTGGAACCATTGCGTAAGCATAACCAGCAGCTTGCATACGTTCGTAGTTCCAGCACCATTGAAGTGCCCAACTGTGACGGCTACAAGATTTTGCTAAAGCTTTTTTGCTAAGTTTGTTACCAGTTTGAGCCATTATTAAGCAACCTCCTTCGCAGTGTATAAAGCACCAGCAGCAGCTCCAAGAAGAGCTAAGCCTAACGTACCTACACCCATGTAAGCAAACAAGACATATCCGACAACCATGAATGGCCAGAATTTCTTAAGATCCATGTAAGATAGTAATAAAGCAAAACCAACAGCTGGAAGAGCCTTACCAACTACTGCTAGACCATTAGTAACCCATTGCAATTTAGCTGCCGCATCAGCAATACCAGTTAGGCTATCAATTAATAATAATCCGATAAATACTGGTAAGAAACGCGATAGAATCCAAGGAATAGTTCCTGCTAAAGTCCACATTTCAAATTTCTTAATACTGTTTTGTGCTAACGCTTTGTCAGCTAAGTGTTGGAATACCGTTGTGGTAGCCCGACCTAAAATATCCATTTGGGTCATAATTAAGCTTAGAGTAACCGCAACAGTTAAACCGATATCATAGCTACCTGTATTTTTAGCTACAACAGTACCAAACATTGCTCCAGTAACATAGTCGGGAATTGTAGCTCCACCATAAGTGTGGAAACCAATGCTCATTAATAGCATAGTTGCGCCAATTTGGAAACCAAGATTGACATCACCAACAATTAGACCGGCAACGATCCCAGATAATAATGCGGTCCGGATACCTACGCCTGAAAGGTTCATGACCATTGCAAAACCTGACCATAATCCTAACAGTAAGGCAACCATAAATGTGTTCATATAATGATACACCTCCTATGCTTGAAGTATATCAAAGTGCTTACAAAAAGAAAAGAGAAAACACATAAATTTCACACATTATTCCAAATATTTACCAAAATTATCCCAAATTTGGTAGTTATTTCCCATTTATTTCCAGTTTACCGCAGCTTTACTGGTTATTCTTTACTTAAATCTCACTTTTTAATATACTGGAAATAGAACTGGAGAGATGACTATGCAACTTAAAATATTCAAACGCTTAAATGCAATTCTTTATTTCATGCTCGGAGCGGTCTTAGTTTTTATTATCTTTATGTTAGTTAAATTTGGTTTCCATTGGCCGTTTATGTGGGAAATATTCGTCGCTATTTTTATTTATAATATTATCTGTTTCTTTATTTATAAAACCTTAGAAAAAAACTGGGATAAATCAATTATTCAAAAAATGGCGATTAATAATCAAATAGCGATTGCTAACATCAAAAAATCAGCTTTAGCTTTCCCTTTTAAAGATTCTAGTGGTAATCATTATAATATGTGGCAAATTGAAATTGAATATGTTGATCAAGATTATAATCACCACCAAACGGTGATTTTTGAGAAAATGAACCATGCCGTTAACCTGATTCCCTTAGGAACAATTTTTGTTAC
>CAZAZP010000035.1:3900-7074 GCA_964489695.1 uncultured Erysipelotrichaceae bacterium
TCTAATTCTGGTAATAACCAAGTAACTTTAGAATTTGCGCGTTATGCTCGCAGTCAAGGTATCCCAGTAATAGTATTAACTAACACCGAATATTCCGCTTATTTAAAACCACGCCACTCTAGTGGGACACGCTTAATGGACCACGGTGATGTGGTTATTTCAAATTGTACGCCGATTGGTGATGCTGCTTTAGCTTTACCCGATTTCCCAGTTAAAGTTGGTTCAACTTCTAGTATCCCTTTTATTTTTCTAATTAATGCCATTTTAGCGGAAACTGTGAATCTTTGTTTAAAACAAGGCTTTAAACCTGATGTCTATTATAATGGTAGCTTACGTGTTAATGACCCCGCCATTGGTGAGCATAACTTCGCTATTGTTGACAAGTACTTTTATCGGATGAAAAACCTTTAAGATTTTTAAAAAAAACAGCCATCACATATCATTTACTATTGGCTGTTTTTATTTTGGCTGATTAACTTTTTGCAAAACGCCGTTTAATATATTGCCACATCTCAATTAGCTCTGGCACTTTTAGTAAGGTCAAACTGGTAAAATAAACAGCTATACCAACTAACACTAAAAACAATAAAGTTGAAGTTTCAATTAAAAATCCCATGTGTTTACCAGTTAAAAATTGGAGACGTAATACCCAAACGACAAAACCCATTAGTAATGAGGCACCAACAATTTTAGCGGTCGAATAAAGTAGATTTCTCCCACCAAATTTACCAATTCGGCGTCTCAATTTTATAAATAAAATTCCAAAAGTAATAATAGAAGCTAACGCCGTGGCTAAGGCTAACCCACGATGGCCCATCATTTGTACAAAAATTAAGTTAAAGATGATATTTAAAACTAACGTCAAAACGCTATTATGTAAAGCTATTTTAGTATCTTGTAAAGAATAAAAGGCGCGAATTAAAATTCCTTGAGCGGAGGCACTAAAAGCTCCTAAAGCATAAAAGCGTAACGCACCCGCGGTTAAATAAGTAGCTTCAGCATTAAATACTCCATGTTCAAATGCAAGTTTAACAATTGGCTCAGCCAAAACAATTAGACCAATACTGGCGGGAATAATCACCATAAAGACGATGTTGATGCCTTTCATGATTGCTTGTTTGAATTTATCTAAACTACCTTCGTTAATCGTTTGGGCTAACAAAGGATAAATCACGGTCACAATCGCTGAAACAAATATTCCCACCGTAAAGCCATTTAATTTGGTCGCATAGTTTAAAGCTGAAATACTACCAGCGGGTAAAGCTGAAGCCATCGCCATATCCACCGTTTGATTAATATCATTAATCGCAACACTCAATAATATTGGTGGCATTAATTGGAAGGTCTTTGTCATATATTTATCTTTAAAATCAATCAAGAATTTATAACGATAATCCAAACGTTTTAATTCAGGAATTTGAATTAAAATAGTTGATAAAATAGCTAATGAATTAATAATCATTAAGCCACTCACCCCATAAGTTTGAGCAGCCGTTAATAAAAAGATAATATAGACAAAATTAAAGGGAAACTGAGATAGCGCTGATTCTTTAAAGGAACCACTACTTTGTAAGAAAGCCCGATAAACAGCTTGGACTGTACCTAAAATTAAAGCTGGTATCCCAATTCGAGTTAGTAATACTAAGAAATCAAATTTTTGTTCATCAAAGCCAGCTGCTAAGATTTTAAGCAGAAGTGGAGCAAAAAGTAACGCAAACACAGAAATCAATAAAGCAATCACTCCAATACTATTTAAAAAGATATTGACATGACTTAATTTACCTTCATTACCTTCTTTGTGTTTCACTTCAGCTAGCACGGGAATTAAAGTCGTATTAATCGTCGCCCCAATTACCGCATAAAAAAGATTGATAAATCTCATTGCCATAAAAAAAACGTCGGTAGCGGCGGTTGCTCCAAAACTATTACCAATCAGTGTTTCCCTAAAAAACCCCAAGATCTTACTTAAAAACTGAAAAATCACTAAAATCGTGACTGAACGAACCGTCTTATCTGTCTTCTCCAAAATAATTCACCTCACAAAATTAGTGGTCAGTTCTACTTCTTATTCCAGCGTTTAAAAGGATTGTCAAATTTTAATTTTTTCTTTTTTTCTTGTTCAGCTTTAATCTTCCGAGTTTCTTTTTCGGGTAAAGCTTGTCTTAATAAACGGAAAGCGACCGGGGCTTGGAAAGTATCTTTATAGATAATTTCACCATCAACTAATTTAAGCATAATGGCATCCGCGCCCGCCGCATCAGTTTTACAATCCCACTCAGCCAACTCAGAATAGGATATTTTTCTGGCTAAAGTTGGATCTTCTGAAGCATAGACAATCACATAGTCTTGATAGATGCCTAAAGTAATCCGATCTTTAATAATATAATTAACTACCAAAGCCACACCTAAGATAAAAACACCCAGTAAAATGGCTAACCAATTCCGCGTTAAGGCTAACAGTAAAGCTGCCAAAGAAACATAAATAATCGCTTTCGTTGGTTTATAGAAAACTTCCCCGACCAAAGTACCGGTATTATCTAGTTTTTCGATTGGTAATAATATTTTATCGTTCATCGATTAATCCTCGCTATATTTCAAAGGTAGTATAGCACGCTTTTATGATTCTTGCTATAATTAACCTGGAAAGAAGGATTGACCATGCAAATCATTATCATCAGCTCCTTAGCCTCACTTGCTACCATTATATTGGCTTATTTTAATCAAAAAAAGCGGAAAGCCAATATTAATGAATTACTAAAAACTCAAACATTCACTTGTTTTAAACAAGGTAAAAAAATGTTTATTAGTCTAGCAGCACTACTTTTATTTGCTTTTATGATCTCTTATTATGCTTTTTTAGATAGTCGAGATACTGGTATTGCTTTATTAATTTTATTAAGTTCCATTATTATCAGTGAACCATTATTTAATGCTGATCTTAATTACTTTTACTATAATGAGCAAGCTTGTATTTTAACTGATAAAATTATGCCTTATAAAAGTATTAAAGAAGTGCGACTAACGCAGCCCCTACCCTTTTTAAAAGCTGAAGTGATTACTTATAATAATGATCGCTATAAACTTGATCGGACTGCAGCAGCGTTATTAAAAGAAAAAGTTGAACAACGGACTAAAAACAAAAAAGGCTAAACGCCTCTTCTTTTTTATAAAATG
>CAZAZP010000036.1:0-7046 GCA_964489695.1 uncultured Erysipelotrichaceae bacterium
CATTGGTCTTTTTTTTAGTTGAGGGTTAGTGGTAAAACTGCTATAATAGCCACGATCGAGGTAATGATATGTCAATTAAAAAAATGACTTTAGCTGGTTTTCTTTTAACAATTTTACTGGTTGTTACGGTCTTAATTAAAATACCTGCAGTCAATAATATGGGTTATTTAAATTTAAGTGATGCTTTAATTATTCTTTATATTACTTTAATGCCTGATTTTGATTTTCTAGCCGTTGGTGGACTCGGAGCAGCGCTGGCTGATATTATTTTAGGCTATGGTATCTATTGGCCATTTACGCTTATCATCAAATTTTTGGAAGCCCTCATTGTCTATGTCTATTTGAAAAAGGCTAAAACAAAAAATAATTTTAGTTATGCAATAGTCGTAGCATTAGCTTTAAGCATAATGGTGGTCGGTTATGGTTTAACCGATGCTTTTTTGTTTCAACAATGGTCATATTTTTATGTCTCAATCTTGTTTAATCTAAACCAAGCAGTCGTGGCGTTTTTAGTTATCTTAATCACGAAACCAGCCTTAGAGAAGGCCTTCAGTCAATTTAGCGGTAAAAAGGAGTAACTTTTGACAAATATACCCGTAGGGGTATAATTAAGCTATGATTAAAGGAGGAGTAATCGTGGCGGAAAAAATAATTATTGTTGGTGGTGTCGCAGCTGGGATGTCGTTTGCGACTCGCTACCGACGTTTAAATGAAACAGCGGAAATTACTATCATTGAGAAAGGACCGTATGTTTCTTTTGCTAATTGCGGGTTACCATATCATATCTCCAATGAGATAGCGCAAAGAGCTGATTTATTAGTCGTAACGGAAGCAGACTTAACTGCTCATTTTAACTTCAAAATTCTAACCAAACATGAAGTGATCAAACTTGAACCAGCAACTCACCAAGTCGCAGTGAAAGGACCGATTGGAGAGTTCGAATTAGCTTATGATAAGTTGATATTGGCGACTGGTGCGAAACCAATAAAACTACCAATCACAGGAGCAGAAACTCATCCCGGGGTTTTCACTTTGCGAGACATACCGGATACGGACCAAATTAAGGCTTATATTACGGAAAAACAACCAAAAAATGCGGTGGTAATCGGGGCTGGTTTTATTGGTTTAGAAATGGTAGAAAATTTAACCCATTTAGGATTAAAAGTCGCCTTAGTAGAAAAAGCCCCCCAGTTACTTTTACCATTTGATGAAGAAATGGCGTTATTTGCTGAATTAACTTTAAAAGAGCATCAAATTGCTGTTTACAAAGATGATTATGTTACTAGTTTGTCGAGCGATAGTGCGACTTTAGCTAGTGGAGTAACAGTGCCCGCCGATTTAGTCATTATGGCAATCGGCGTTTTACCAGAGTCTGAGCTAGCCAAACAAGCTGGCATTAAAACTGGTATGAAAGATGGTATTTTGGTTAATGAACGCTTTGAGACATCAATCGCTGATATTTATGCGATTGGGGATGTTGCCATCGTGGCGCATCGTATTACCCAAGAACCAGTATTAATTCCTTTGGCCTCACCAGCTAACCGGCAAGGCCGCCAATTAGCTGATATTTTAAGTGGCTTTAAGAAAGTGTATCGTGGTAGTTTAGGTACTTCGATTTTACGATTATTTGATGTGACCTTCGCTTCGACCGGTTTAAACCAACGCCAATTAGGGGCGAGAAAAGTTGAGGTTGCTTATTTATTTGCCAACCATCACGTTGGTTATTATCCTGGTGCAAAGGAGATTGCTTTAAAAATTATTTTTGATCCGCAAACCGAACAAATTTATGGCGCTCAAGCAGTTGGTGAAGTGGGGGTCGATAAACGGATTGATATTTTAGCTACCGCAATTACAGCCGGTTTAAAAGTTACCGACTTACAAGAGTTAGAATTAGCTTATGCTCCACCTTTTGGAGCAGCGAAAGATATCATTAATTATGCTGGTTATGTTGCGGAAAATATTCTGTTAAAAATTACCCATCAACTACCATTTTATGCGTTAACGGAAGCTTTAGCTCAAGGTTATCAGTTACTTGATATTCGTAAGCCAAAAGAAATCGCTAATTCAGGGGTAATCCCAGCGGCGATTAACATTCCTTTACAAGATTTACGAGCTAACTTAGCCAAATTGGATCAAACTAAGCCAGTAATTGTTTATTGTTATACCGGAGCGAGAAGCTTTAATGCGGAACGAATTTTACGTCAAGCAGGTTTTACCGCGTATAATTTAGCTGGTTCTTACGGTCTACAACTTTTATTTCAATTAACTGCGCCCAAAGGGAATCAAGTATGAAGTGTAGTCGACAATTAAAAGCACGGTTAACTCGAGCTAATGGTCAAATGAATGGAATTATTAAAATGGTGGATAATGAATGTAGCTGTGAAGAATTAGCCATCCAATTACGAGCGGTACGTAATTCGGTTGATAAAATCCTAGCTTTAATGGCCGTTGAGAATTTACTTGCGACGATTGAAACTCACAATGCGGTCGAATTAGAAAATATTGATGAAGCTGTGAATCTATTAGTGAAGTATCGTTAAATCCCGTCGGCGGGATAAAATGTAGTAAGATAAATAAAAGAAGCTTAATGGAGGTATAGTTATGGCTAAAATTGGTTTATGTGCCAAGATTTTTCAAGATTTGTCAGTAGCAGAAATCATTGATTTAGCAACACAAGCTAAACTCACAGGTATTGAATGGGATGAAAAAAAACATATTCCAGCTGGGGCGGAAAAAATTGCCGGTGAAGTAGCAAAACTGAGCCAAGCCGCTAAATTAGCAGTTTTGGCGTATGCATCAACTTATCAAGTTGGGGTGAGTAAACCGACTGATTTCGATCATATTTTAACTACGGCAGTGACTTTAAGTGCCCCAATTATTCGTGTTACGGTCGGGAAACATGCAGCAAATGAAATCGATGAAGCGACCCGAACCAAAATTATAGCTGACGCAAAGCGGATTATTAAATTAACAAAAACTGCGGGCGTAACTCTTAGTTTTATTTTTCAACCTCAAACTGTGCTTGATAATACCAAAAATACTTTAGCTTTCTTTAATGAGCTTGAGTCTAATAATTTTACGTTAACTTGGCAGTCGGATAATACTGTGTCTATCATTTCACGGATGTATGATTTACGGTTTTTAAAACAATATTTTGGTGATATTTACGTTGATTATTATGAAAATGATAAATGTGTTCCTTTAGCCCAAGGTAGCTTTGATTGGCAAGCATATTTGAAGCAAATTAATAGTGTTAATTATCCGCACCGCCACTTTTTAATTAAATCGTTAGCTAAAGCGACGGTGGAACAGCTAACGGTTGATCTAATTGCGTTAAAAGAGATCTTAAAAAATAGCTAAGTGCGTAAATTATCAATTAAGTTAACCAGGATATAATCTTTCATTTAAATTATAAGTTTAAAATTAGGCTAATAAGCCGCTTATTGACCAAATAAAGCGGGGATAGAATAATTATCCTTAATTTTTTAGTGGGAAAGTGATAGAATATAAGAGCGCGGGTGTTAAGGAGGATGTATGTCAGAGAAAAATAATGAAGAAAAAAAGATTGTAGATTATCCCGGGGAGGCTCCGATTGAAATTAAGGAATCGGATTTCACGTGGGAGAGTCTAGGATCCATTGAAACACGGCGGAAGTCTCAGATAATTGGTGAGATTTATAAACTCCGTGATATCAATGATGAGCGACTAGCTGAGTTAGTGGATGAATGGAATAACTTGGAAGATTTATCGATGGAAGTTAGTATCGAAAATCAGTTTCAACGAGCTGTCCAACGCTATCATGAAAACAAAGAACGAATTGAAACCGCTTTAGCCTTAAAACAAGATTTAGTTAGTAAGGCCGAAGCTCTTAAAGACTCAAAAGATTGGCGTAAAACTAGTCAAGTTTTAAAAGAGTATCAAAAACAATGGCGTGATGCAGGTTATGCTGGTTCGAGCCAAAATGATGCTTTGTGGGAAGCTTTCTCCGCTGCCAATGATCACTTCTTTGAAAATCGGAATAACTTCTATGAAGGCTTAACTTCATCCCAAAATGAAGCTAAACAAGCAAAAGAAGAGCTGATTAATCAAGCTGAAGCTTTAATGGAATCTACTGATTGGAAAGGTGCTTCGGCTAGCTATCGTGAATTAATGGATGCTTGGCGAAAAACTCCGTTTGCTGGACGTAGTATTGATCGGGAGTTATGGGAACGCTTTAATCAAGCCCGTCAAACCTTCTATCAACGACAAAATGAACATTTTGAAATTATCAATGTGGAACGCAAAGCTGTGATTGCGGCGAAAACTGAGTTGATTAAACAATCACAAGCCTTAGAAAAAACCGAAAACCTAATGGAAGTTCGAGCAAAGATGGATTCTTTATTAGAACAGTGGAAAGTTGCTGGTAATGCTGGTTATCGTGATGATCAAAAACTTTGGGAAGAATTCAATGCTTCACGCAATAATTACTACTCGCAATTACGCGCTTTAGAAGCTGATCAACGTTATGAACAACGAAGACAATACTCTGAACACCATCAAGCTCTTCAAACTCAAATTAATACTTTATTAGAGGCTAATAGTGGATTAGAAGCGAAAATTGCGACACTTAAAGAGCGTTTATCTAATGAAACAAGTAATAATGATGAATTAGCTGAAGCACTAACCGCTGAGATTAATGAACTCCAAGAATTTGTGGATAATAACGCGAAAAACATTACTGAGCTGCAAGCGGAACTTAAATAAAAATATTTTAAAAAAACAACCTTAGAAAATATTTAAAGGTTGTTTTTATTTTACTTCACTAATAATTAATTGTTGGTCAATCAATTGCTTGTTTTGATAATATAACCGATTAACTCGCGGTGTCAAATGGGCAATGACATGATAGGGGATTTCACCAGTTTGTAAGCAATATTCCGCCATAGTTAAATGTTCACCAAAGATTTCCACTTCAGTATTGGTTGGATAGGGTTGATCCACAGCGAACATTAATTGATCCATACAAATACTACCTACTATTGGATAATAATTGTTGGCTAAATAGACTTGGCGATTTTTACCTAAAGGATTAATTCCATCGGCGTAGCCAATTGGTAAGGTTGCGATATAACCAGCTGTTTGGGTATGATAAAGCCCGTTATAGCTAATAGGTTCATTCGCTGCTAGTAGTTTAATTTGGCTAATTTGACTAAATAAACTAGCGACTGGTTTTAGGTTAGGTTCATCTAAGTAGCCATACATCGCTAAGCCTGGCCGCACAGCATTAGTAAAGTCTTCTTTTAAGGTAAACATACCGCTAGAGTTGGCGCTATGAATCCACTTAAATGGGTAATTTAAAGCCAATACATGCGCTTTAAAACGCTCAAATTGCTTAGTAGTGGTAACTAAATCATCGCCTTTAGCATAATGGGTATAAATTCCTTCGATTTGATGTTGATCTTTTAAAAGAGCTAACGCTTGTTTTAGTTCAGAAAGTTCAATGATTCCAATCCGATGCATGCCAGTATCAACTTTGAGGTGGAGCTTTAAACCTTTAACTTCAGCTTGAGTTAGTGCTAAAGTCCAATCTAATGAATTGACCGAAAGGGTTAAGTCATATTTTAAAGCGATTGGTGTATCCGTGATTGCCACATAACCAAAGAGTAGAATCGGGTGTTTAATACCATGTTGTCGCAGGTAGAGGGCTTCATCAAGCGATGAAACCGCTAAATACGTCACATTATCTAAAGGTAGATGTTTAATGATAGGCACAGCACCTAAACCGTAAGCATCAGCTTTAAAAACAGCAAAAATGGCCTTTTTACTATAGTTAGCTAAGTAGGCTAAATTATGATTTAAATTATCAAGATTTACTTTTAAATAAGTGGGTCGATAATACATAGGCTTAACGGTTGATAGTTGGTCGCGAATAGTTATAGGCTACAAAGATCGCAAAGATCCGAAATAATAAAAACAATCCATTATTCAAAACATTTTGGCCTCCAATTAACTCTAATAAGGTACCAAAATAAGTATATTTTAAAACAAAGGCAATCGTAGCGAAAGAAAGATTTTGCCAGCCAACTACTAATAAAACGGTTGTTACATCGGCGGTTAAAAGCATAATGAAGGTTAAGATGGCAGCTAAATAAGCAAATTCAGCAGTTACCCCACGTCCAATATGGGCGACGGTCTTTCCCATTAGATAACCTAATAAAAGATAAAGCAATGAGAACTCTAATCCAATGGGGAACATGGCATTTAACACACTAAAGCTCACTCCTAAAATAATAGCAATAACTAAACCAATTAGACTGGCTTTAAGTAAGCGTTCTCGTTTTGATGTCGCGGTAAAATCAAATCTTTTAAACATAATTTACTCCTGACTTTTTATAATTATAGCATAGTTTTTTAGCTCAGAAAAAAGAGAATAAACGAACCTGTGATATTCAGCTTAAATTCAGCTTAATTGCCGGTTTAATGTTGACTAGCCCGCTTTAATTTGTTATATTATTAAAGCGTTATTAAAGTTTTGGAGGTTTAGCTCAGTTGGGAGAGCATCTGCCTTACAAGCAGAGGGTCAGGGGTTCAAGTCCCTTAACCTCCACCAGTAATAGCGCCGACTTAGCTCAATTGGTAGAGCAACTGACTTGTAATCAGTAGGTTGGGGGTTCAAGTCCTCTAGTCGGCACCAGCGCGGAGGGGTAGCGAAGTGGCTAAACGCGGTTGACTGTAACTCAATTCCTTCGGGTTCGGCAGTTCGAATCTGTCCCCCTCCACCAGCTGTTGGGGCATAGCCAAGCGGTAAGGCATCAGACTTTGACTCTGACATTCCCTGGTTCGATCCCAGGTGCCCCAGCCAAAATAGTGACCCGTTAGCTCAGGTGGTAGAGCATCTGACTTTTAATCAGAGGGTCGGGCGTTCGAGTCGCCCACGGGTCACCATTAACATTTTGCGGATGTAGTTCAATGGTAGAACTTCAGCCTTCCAAGCTGACTACGTGGGTTCGATTCCCATCATCCGCTCCAAAAATTAAAAACACTCAAAAAGCCTTTATTTAAAGGCT
>CAZAZP010000037.1:0-6748 GCA_964489695.1 uncultured Erysipelotrichaceae bacterium
CAATTGGTAAAATCGCAATTGTTTCCATCCCAAAGTAGAAGTGATATTCATTAAACAGACCGCCCGTACTAAAAGGTAGGTAGAATTGTGGTAAGCTCAAAATATGACCGAATAATGGTCCATTAAAGGAATCAAGGACTGGTTGGAAATCTAAAATGCCCATCAAAGCAGCGAAGATATAACCTAATACGATCCCGCCTAAAAAGGGAATAATCTTAAAGACACCTTTAGCTTTGGTGGCAATAAAAGCGGTGATTAAAAATGTCACACCGGCCACTAACATATGACGAATATCGCCACCCGCCACAAGTCCAGCTTGTGACACAGCGGCGCTAGATAAGCCTAATCCAATAACAATGATCATTGGTCCAATAATAATTGGTGGTAATAGTTTTTCAATCCATCCCGAACCAGTTACTTTTAAGACTGAGGCAATTACAACATAAATAATCCCGATTAAGAAAATACCAGTTTGGGAAGCGCTCACATCACCACCTAGGGCCGCGATGGCATATTGCATAGCAGCAATATAAGCAAAACTACTACCTAAATAAACTGGTACTTTAAACTTGGTAATAAGTAAATACAATAGTGTGCCAATTCCACTACAGAATAAAGCTACTGAAACTGGTAAACCAACTAAAATTGGTACCAGAATTGTAGCGCCAAACATGGCAAAAACATGCTGGAAACTCAATAAGATAGCTTTACCTAGCGGTGGAGCTTCGTGCACTTGATACAATAAACCTTCTTTGTTCATCTCTTTTCCCTTTCCGGGCATAAAAAAAGCCCTTAGTATAGGACCTTTGAGACCATTATTTCTCCCTTAGCAAGCTCACAGGTTTGCCTTAAAAGGACCTAACTGAAACTATACTAGCATAGTTATAAAAAGAATTCAAGCAAATTAAAAAATGAAGTCTTAAAGTTGTTTCATAGGAAAATTTAAATAATGATTAACCAGATAAGCGACTAAAATACCAAAACCAGTTTCTAACATTCGACTAATAACATAATTAAGAGCGCTAACTTGACTAGCATAAGAAAGTAAGATAATTGAACTTACTACTGCGGCCATCGAATAAACATAACTATCTTGTTTTAATATTTTACATAACCACAGATCTAATAATACTGCAAGTGAAACTAAGACTGCCATGAAATAACTTTCTGCCATTATTTTCAACATTTGTGCTAAAACTAACATTGCTAAAGCCATTGACCCACCAATTAAAGTTCCAATTAAGCGAAAAATCCCTAATTGCTTGGTTGATTGACTACTTTCTTTCATCATCAAAATACAAGCCAAAATAGCATAAACTGGTCGATAATATTTAAAGATAAAGCAAATAAGTAAACAAATTAAAACAGCGATAAAAGTTTTAATAATCCGAAAACCTGGGAAATAACTTGGTAATTGCATTTTGCCTCCAATAAAAAGCGGCCTTAGCCGCTTAAGTACTACACTAGTTTTATTTAAGCCGAAACGAATTTAAAAATTCCGGGTTAAAAGGAATCTTATCACGCTTTGCTTGATACACCTCGCGGCCTTCCACAAAAGTACTAAGCACTTCAAAATTATCATCGATCACAACAATATCGAGATCTTTCCCGACATTAATCTCGCCTTTACTAGTTAAACCAAATTTTCGCGCTGGATTAACACCCGTAAATTTTAAGACTGTTTCTAAAGGAAAATGTAAATTTTCCACCAGATTTTTAATGCCAAATAAGACCGGTTTACTACTACCACTTAATCGACCAGAACTACTTAAAACGAAGCCTGCCTCAGTTACTTCAATCACCGCTCGATCATTAGCTTCGTTACCCGACCAGCCTTTATAAAAGCCCACTGGAGCACCCAGATAGGAAACATTATCAGATATTAACATGATTTTATTGTGATCTTTTAATTTAAAAATCAACTCCAACATTGGATTAGAAACATGTAAACCATCACAAATAACTTCCACGTAAACCTCATCACGTAAAAGGCTAGCACCCATTGTTCCAATATCGCGATGATGTAAACCGGTCATCACGTTGGCTAAATGGGTAGCGACACTTATCCCGTGATCAATCCCTAAATTAGCTTCTGCGTAGTTCGCATTGGTATGATAAGCCGCCATAATTACTCCTTGGCTAGTAAAATAGTCAATCGCTTCTAAGGCTTGAGGCACTTCTGGAGCGATACCCACCATTTTCAATAAACCTTGGCCAGCTTCAACCATCGCTTTAGCTATCCGTAGATCCACCGTTGGATAACCTTCATTGACACCTTTTTCTCCAACGCGAGAACCCCACGGACCTTCAGAGTGAATCCCCACAATTTTCGCCCCATTATTATTAGTTTGACTGATTTTAGCTAATAATGGGTATTGCTGGTAATTAGTCGTGGTAGGCATAATCGCAGTGACGCCATAAGCAGCTTGACCATGTAAACAAGTTTTAATGTCCGCTTCATCACTATCATCAAACATATAACCAAAACCACCATGATTATGGACATCAATAATGCCCGGAATAATTCGCTGATTACCAAAATCATAATCTGCTTTTATTTGGGCCTCAGCACTTAAAATAGCTGTAATTTTACCGTCTGCTACTTTTAAATAAGCGGGTTTTACCCCTGTTGCCGTATAAACACGATTAGAATAAATATACATTTTTAACCTCGCTAATCAAAGATTTTACCCGGATTTAAAATTTTATTTGGATCAAATACCGTTTTAATTCCCCGCATTAAAGCTAATTGCGTTTCTCCTAAAGCCGATGCTAAATAAACCTTTTTAGCATGGCCAATCCCATGTTCACCCGAGACTTGGCCTTTTAATTCTTTCGCCCGTTGATAGAGCGCATCCATCACGGCGTTAACGACGACTTCCCAACGTTCATCTGATAGATCATCCTTACAAACATAGACGTGTAAATTTCCATCACCAGCATGGCCAAATGATCTAATTCGGACTTGATAAGTTTCAGCTAACTCTTGCACATAACTAATAAAGTTATATACTTGATCAATTTTCAAAGCCACATCACATTCATCCATTAAAGTAGTGGAGCTTTTAATCGCCTCTAAGAAAGCACCCCGCGCGTTCCAAATCGATTCTTGTCGTTCGGTCGTATCGGAAATTAACACATCCACTGCTTGTTTAGCTAACACTAATTTCGCACATTCATCCACCATTAAATCGATTTCAGCGTTAGTATTTCCGCTATATGAAACAATTAAGTAAGCGGGATATTCTTGACTTGGAAAGGCTTTACCTAAAAACTCTTGAGCATCTAAGATAACTTCTTTTTCCATAAATTCTAAAGTAGTTGGAATATTTGGTAAGTTTAAAATTAGAGGGACTACTTCTAACGCTTGTTTTAAATCATTAAATGGAATTAACAAAGAAACAAATTTATGTGGTTTAGGTAGTAACTTAGCATAGATTTTCGTTATTACCCCTAAAGTCCCCTCACTGGCAACCATTAAATCTTTTAAATTATAACCTGAGCTATTTTTTACGGTTTTACCACCAAACTCCACAACCTCACCACTGGCTAAAACAACTTCTAATCCGCGGACATAATCTTTCGTCACGCCATATTTAACCGCCCGCATTCCACCAGCGTTAGTCACAACATTTCCACCTACAGTGGCACTTCTTTCACCTGGGTCAGGGGCATATAATAAACCTTCAGCTTCGCAAGCATCAGCCAATTCCATAAGTAAAACGCCTGGCTCCAGCACGGCGGTTAAGGTTTGATGATCAATCTCTAAAATCCGATTCATCTTTTCTAAGCTTAAAACAATGCCACCTTTTAAAGCGACACAACCACCACATAGGCCAGTACCAGCTCCTCGTGGTGTAATGGGGATTTTTTGCTCATTACAATACTTAACAAGCGCCGAAACTTCCGCTACCTGAGTGGTTTTAACCACCGCTTCTGGTAAATATTTACCGTAGATAATCATTTCATCATGACTATATTCTTCATGTATCGCGGCTTGGTTAAAGACATTTTCCTGACCCACAATTGAGCGGAAATAGTCAAGATCAGCTGCTGTTACAGGTTTATACATCTTAATATCCTCCTTCAAGCCGCTTAATCAAGAGCGGTAAAATTTCATATGCATCCCCAACTAAGGCATAGTGTGAATGTTTGAAGATTTCAGCTGATGCATCATTGTTAATCGAAATAATTAACTCGCTTTGGTTCATCCCAGCGGTAAATTGAATCGCACCACTTACGCCACAAGTGATTAATAATTTAGGTTTTACCGTTCGACCCGATAAACCAATTTGGTGTAAATAAGAATAACGACCAGCTTCAACTAGCGGCCGAGTAACCGCAATCATTCCACCTAATAATTCTGCTAAGCGCTCACAAAGCGCAATCCCAGCTTCATCTTTAATCCCTTGTCCAATCACAACCAACACTTCAGCGCTACTAATATCAACGGTAACGGGTTTCTCAAAAACTTCTGTTAAAGTAATTTCACTGAGTAGGGCTTTTGCTGATAAAGTTAATCGTTTTACACTACCTTGATAGGCGCTTAACTGAGGTGCTCGATCCATTACTTTATAGCGCACCGTCGCGAATTGGGGCCGACTATTAGTGGTGAGAATTTGGGCCATAATATTACCGCCAAAAGCTGGTCGAATTTGAACTAAATCCGTATTTTCCCGCATCTCTAAAACCGTGCAGTCAGCAGTTAAGCCCGTCTTAAAGCGCGTCGCCACCCGTGGCGCTAATGATCGCCCAGTTGTCGTCGCCCCCACTAAAACAGTGGCGGGTTTATATTCTTCAATAAATGCTGCGAAGGCATTGGCATAATTATCTGCTTTAAAATAAGCGAGTTCCGGGTAGTCATAAACATAAACGTTTTTAACCCCATAAGGTAAGAGACTTTGAGCTGCTTCAGTAATATCTGTTCCAATCATCAAACAACTTACTGCTTGCTTCGTTACTTGGGCTAATTCTAGAGCCTTTCCGATTAACTCAATCGTAACCGGATGAATCTGACCAGCAAAGTGTTCCACGTAAACTAAAATATCTTGATAAGCTGTTTTATCAACCTGCGCTACTTCAGCCTCGACTAAACTAATCGCTCCTACGGGACAAGCTGATATACAAATTTTACAAACCCGACAATTAGCATTAACTAAAATTTTACCATCAATATTTTCTAAAGCATTAAATGGACAACTAGCGACACAAACATCACATAAAATGCATTTTTCCGCATCAATTACAATTCCACTCATGATCAATTACCTGCCTTTACAAACCGAAGTTCAACGAGTTTATCAGCTAACGCGGTGCTAATTGTCTGAGCGTCACCGGTCCAGGTAGTAATATCATGTTTGGCAGCTGGTTCAAAAATCCGTTCCACTTGAGTTGGTGATCCAGCTAGACCATAACGTTTTTCATCAGTTATTACTAAATCAGCCAATGCTAAAACCGTGGTTTGGCGATTTTTGGCAGCCTGTTTCTTTAAATAGGAAGGTAACCGCGGAATAAAAATATCTTTTTCCACCGTAATTAAACAAGGATAATTCATTTTGGCTAAAGCCACATGACTACCCAAGTCTTGTCTTACCGTAATACTTTTTTGATCAACAGTTTCAAGTTGCATCGCCCAACTAACATGAGGTAAACCCAAATGTTCTGCAATCGCAGGCCCGACTTGGGCCGTATCACCATCGGTAGTTTGTTTCCCACAAATTATTAAATCATATTCACCAATACTACTAATTCCACTGGCTAACGTAAAAGATGTTGCTAAAACATCGGCTCCAGCAAACTTTCGATCAGTTAATAAATAGCCTTCATCCGCTCCTAAAGCATAAGCTTCATCAATTACCGCTTGTGCACTAGGTGGTCCCATCGTAATAACCGCAATCATCGCCTTAGTCTGGCTTTTTATTTTAAGCGCCGTTTCTAACGCATACAAATCAAACGGATTCATTTTAGTTTCAACACCTTCACGGAGTAAAACCCCCGTTTCCGGGTCAACAGCTACTTTTTGGGTAGCTGGTACTTGTTTGATACAAACAATTATTTTCACAAACATCCTCCTAAATCTATCCATTCACTAATAATAAAATTATAACTTAAGACCCCCACTAACTCAATCAATCCTAGAGCTTTTATAAATAAAACTTTTGTTTTTGTGATTCTAAGTTATAATCAAGATAACTAAACAGGAGGTCACTATGAAATTTCTACCTGATAAACTACCTTTAATTAACACCCCCGACCCCGTTTTTAGTGTCTTAAATCAGTACCAACAAGACTTAGCCACTAATTTAAGTCAACCACTAATCAATGCAACCTTAGGCTCTTTATATGATGAAGCTGGTCAACTATTTGTTTATCAAACCTATTACCAACAATATCAGGCCTTAGCTAACCAGCAGCATGCTGCCTACGCTGCTGACCTGATCGGAAATCCAGCTTTTTTAACTACCATCAAGCAGTGGCTCTTACCACCAACCTTGACCTTGTTTAATCGTGTCTGTGCCACACCAGGTGGCACGGGGGCCATCGCGGCGGCGCTTTCGACATTCGCGAATCCGACTGAAATCGTATTAATTCCGGATATCGGTTGGCCATCTTATCAATTAATGTGTCAAATTCGGCAGTTAGTTGCATTACCTTATCAAATGTTTGATGCGAATAACGAATTTGATTTATCGGGTTTAAAACAACAAATCTTAGCTTTAAGCAAAAAACAGCAACGCTTGTCTTTAAT
>CAZAZP010000038.1:0-6662 GCA_964489695.1 uncultured Erysipelotrichaceae bacterium
AAAACTTTATTAAATTAAAGTTTTTAGGAGTTAGATTCCTTATAAATGGGGCGATCGACGGGACTCGAACCCGCGAATGCTGGAGCCACAATCCAGAGTGTTGACCATCTTCACCACGACCGCCATTTAGTGTTAGCACTCATTATTTTAGCTTACTTCATTACTTTTGTAAATAGGGAAGGGAGAATTGGCTTTGAGGTTGCAATTTATTCCGCATTTCGTAATAATAAGAAAGTCAGAGCTGATGAAGGGAGCCCTATGTTACCAACTGTTTTTATTGATATTGATGATACCTTAATTGTACCTCATACCAAATTATCGTTAGAAAACGCCACGGCGATTACGCGTTATGTCCAAGCTGGCGGTGAAATTGTGTTTGCAACAGGGAAAGTACCAGTGGCTTTATACCAATTAATTAAAGATTTAAATTTAGCTGATCGCTATCATATTGGTGGTAATGGAGCAGTCTTGTTTAATTTAGTTAAACCTGATTTTCATTTATTAGCCCATGTCGGAGAAAAGTCGGAATCAATTATCAAAAAAAGTGTGGCGTTAGAGTTACCTGGTTTTGTCTATACCGCTGATCAAGTTTTCAGTTTAGATCCAAATTATGCGGGGGATTTAGACCATTTATTTACCGATTTGGGGGAACCACGTCCTGAGCGCTTAAATGGCTTAGATTATGCCAAAGTGATTAAAGTCCTATATTTAATTAAAACCAGTGAAAAATCCGTAGAAAAATTAGTTAATCAAGAATTGGGCCCTTATTTAAATGAGCTACAACTAATTCGGACCGCTGAATATTTATTAGAAGTGCACCACCAAAGCCAAACAAAAGCTCAAGCAGCCAAGGCCTATTGTGAGCTACATAACATTGATATTAAGAGTTGTTATGCGATTGGTGATAGTGAAAACGACTTACCATTATTAAAAGCAGTTGGGCATCCTTATATTGTTGGAAATGCTTCGCAACTGCTTTATGCAGCTAACTATCCAGTGTTAGCTAGCTGTCGTGATCATGGCGTCGCTGAATTACTTAATCGACTTTTAAATCAATAATTTTTTCCCAGGGAAATAAAACATCATCACGGCCGAAATGTCCAAAATTGGCCGTTTTTTCATAAATTGGTTGACATAAATCTAAGCTTTTAATGATGTTATCAACTGAGAAATTAAAGTTTTGATCAATAATTTTTAAGATTTCTGCTTCACTAACGGTATTAGTATTAAAGGTATTTAAATGAATCGAGACGGGTTCAGTTTTACCAATGGCGTAAGCTACTTGGATTTCAACTTTTTTCACTAAACCAGCCGCGACGAGGTTTTTAGCGACGTAGCGACAATAATAAGCGCCACTGCGATCAACTTTCGAAGGGTCTTTTGAGCTTAAACAACCGCCACCAATCCGGCCATGGCCGCCATAAGTATCAACCACAATCTTGCGACCGGTAGTACCACTATCCCCAAATGAACCACCTAAGATAAAAGAACCACTCGGATTAATCATGATTTTAGTCTCATTTGTTAAATGTTTGGGGTCAATAATCGGGGTAATAACATATTTATTTAAATAATCTTTTAGAAACTCTTGGGTAATATCGGGGTAATGTTGGGCGGAAATGATAATTGTATCAACGGATAAACTTTGATCAGCGTGATAACGAATCGTCACTTGCGTTTTACCATCGGGTCTTAAAATCGGGGTCGTTTGGGTTTTAAAGAGGCGATATAATTGGCGGGCTAATTTATGCGCATAATGAATCGATAAAGGCATATATTCAGGCGTTTCATCACAAGCAAAGCCAAACATAATACCTTGATCACCAGCGGTAATTTGTTTTTGGCCAGTCACCGCATAATTAATTTCAGAAGATTGGGGGGAAACTTTAACGATTACTTGATAAGTTTCGCTATAACCAATTTCTGCTATCGTGGCTAAGGCAATTTTAGCGTAATCCAGTTCAGCTTTAGTATTCGCTTCACCAAACACAAAGATTAAGTCATCTTTAATCGAACATTCGACTGCCATTTTACTATTGGGGTCTTGGGCTAAGGCCTGGTCCAAAATCCGATCAGCAATCAGGTCGCAGATCTTATCGGGATGGCCAGGAGTAATTGATTCGCTAGTAAATAAGTATTCCATCATCTAATATCCTTCTTTCCATAAAAAAACATCCTGGTCAAGGATGAGTTAATTTGAGAAATTTATCGTTATTAGCTTTACCACCTTGCTTTTTAGTAGGTTGGTATGAGTTCAGTGAGCTAATTCTCTCCCTCATTCTTGATAATGTAATATTATTAAAGCATATTTTTTGCTAGATTGCAATTATCTTACGCTTCGTCGTGCATTAATTGAAAAGCCTTATATTTTTGACTATAATAGATAAGAAAAGAGGTAAAGTATGAAAGAACCAGTATTAGTCGAAATTTCGGCCCGTCATGTGCATTTATCACCAAGTGATTTAGCGGTGTTATTTGGACCAGAACATGAGTTAACCTTTAAAAAAGAATTATCGCAACCCGGACAATTCGCCAGTGAAGAACGAGTGACGATTGAAGGTCCCCGGAGTGCTTTAAAAAATGTCATAATTTTAGGACCAACCAGAGCGGAAACGCAAGTTGAGCTATCCTTAACTGATACTAGAACCGTGGGAATTACTCCCGTTATTCGTGAATCAGGTGATACCGTGGGGACACCAGGTTGTAAAATTATCGGTCCGGCGGGCGAAATTATGATTGACCATGGCGTTATCGTGGCCAAACGTCACGTCCATTTAACTCCAGCTGACGCTGAGTATTACGGCGTTACCGATAAACAAATTGTTAGTGTGAAAGTTGAAACTGACGAACGTTCGTTGATTTTTGCGGATGTAGTGATTCGAGTCCGAGCTGATTTTGCGCGAGCTATGCATATTGATACTGATGAAGGTAACGCCGCGGGCATTAGTGGGACAGCTTGGGGCGAGATTATTCTTTAAGATGAGTTTGCCGTTAAATAAACAAATTAAAGCGATTTTCTTTGATATTGATGGAACGATATTTCACCATGATGATCAAGCCTTAAGCCCACATATTTTCCAAAGTGTAAAAACACTCATTGCGTCGGGTTATAAAGTAGGTTTATGTACGAGCCGGACGGTGGCGGAACTGAAAAATGTGCCCCAAGAGTTTCTCGACTTAATGGATGTAATTATTACTGGTGGCGGGACGATTATTCTTTATCAAACTGGTGAGCCAGTATATGTGGCCTTTGATCCGGCAGCGATTAAATTAGCTGTGGACTATTTAGAAGCCCAGCAGATTCCTTATCGGTGGTGTGATACTGCGGGGGTCGGTTATTATGGTAGCGTTTTAGATGCGGAAGTCTTATATTATGCGGATTACCTTTATCAACTAGTACCAGCAAGTAAAATACCCCAAAATGAATTGATTACCTCATTGATTTATTTTACGAAGGACAAACATCACCAACAAACGGTCTTGGATTTTTTACCGGAAGCCGCGGCGGTAGTGGAAGATTTTGTCGTTGAAGTCACACCCCAACAAATGAATAAACTAGCTGGGATTAAACAAGTGATTAAACATTGGAATATCCAGCTAAATGAAGTTTTAGCTTTTGGAGATGGAGCCAATGATGTCAAGATGCTTCAAGCAGTTGGTTATGGCGTGGCGATGGAAAACGGTAAAGCCGCTGCCCGTGAAGTAGCTGATTATGTGACTGGTAATGTGTTAGAAGATGGAGTCTCCTTAGCATTAGCTAAGTTTGATTTTATATAAATTTCAGGAGGGAAGCTATGCGCCATATTTTTATCATTAACCCTACCTCCGGTAAAGGAGAAGGGGAAGCCTTAATTCCAATTATCGAAAACTATTTTACTGATCAAAGTGAGTATGAAATTTTTATCACCACTCATATCGGTCACGCCACCGAGATTGCTAGTAAATATTCCATTAAGGATAATGTTTGTTTATATGCTTTAGGTGGTGATGGGACGGCTTATGAAGTCTTAAATGGCCGCAAAGACGGCGTCATGATGGCGATTATTCCAATCGGGACTGGTAATGATTATTATCGGACAATTTCTAATAATGAGAAAAATTTGGATGTGAAAAAAATCTTACTAGAAACGATTGCGGGTAAAGTCGTGCAAGTTGATTACGGAATTGCCAATGAACACCGGTTTTTAAACTCTTGTTGCATGGGGATTGATGCGGAAGTCGCTGAGTTTACCAATAATGTGATTAAAAAGCGGGCTTATTTCCCTAAATCGGCCGCGTATGGGATTGGGGCCATCACGAAGATGTTTAATATTAAAAATATTGCGTGTACGATTACGACTAAAGAAGAGACTTTCCAAATGGATGCCATTTTAATTGCGATTATGAATGGTAAATACTACGGGGGTGGTTTTACTCCTGCTTATGATGCCAATATCCAAGATGAACATTTTGATGCCATCTTAGTGCAAAATTTACCGTTATATCGGGTCATTCAATTATTACCAAAATATTTTAGTGGTAAGCACAAAGGTGTGAAAGAAATAAAATATAAATTACTGGATAGTTTTGAGTTTAAAGCAGAAGCACCAGTTACTTATGCCGCCGATGGTGAAATCTATCGGGATGATCATATTATTTTTAGTATGATGAAAAAGGGTTTAAATTTAAGAGTACCAGAGCGGAGTCATTTAAAATGAAATTAGAAAATGAACGTTATAGCGTTAAATTTGACTTAGTTGGCGCGGAAATCACGAGTTTTTTTGATAAGCAATTACAAATTGAATATATTTGGTCAGGTGATGCTAGCTATTGGTCAGGGCGTAACCCGATCTTATTTCCGGTAATTGGTAGTTCGGTTGATCAAAAATATTACTTTGATAATGAAGCTTATACGATGGGTAACCATGGCTTTTTAAGACGAGCCACCTTTGAATTAGTTAATCAACATGACAATCAGTTGACTTTTGGCTTTAAAGCAAATAGTGAAACTTTGAAGCAATATCCGTTTAAGTTTCAACTCCAAGTAACTTATCAGTTAATGGCTAATCAACTTTTAATTAGTTATCAAATAGAAAATCAAGATTATCAAGTCTTACCGTTTAACTTTGGTTTACATCCTGCTTTTAATTGTCCATTATTGCCGGGGGAAAAATTTTCTGATTATTCATTAAGCTTTTCTAACCAAAATGAAGTCTATAGTAATTTATGGCCAGAAAAACAAGTGGTGCATAAATTACCTTTAAGTTATGAGCAATTTGAAGCACATCCCACTTGGCTGTTTACTGGTAGTAGTGCAGCTGAGATTAGTTATAGTAATCAAAAACATGGCGTTAACGTTAGTATTGTGGGCTTTCCGGTCGTGGCGGTTTGGACGCCCCAAGCACCGTTTATTTGTTTAGAACCGTGGTTTGGCTTAGGCCAAAAAACAGCTGCTCAATTAGACTTTGCGGAACGTGATGCCACGGCTTTAGTCGAGCCCGATCACTTGAGACAAATTATTTATCACATTACAGTGTTTTAGAAAGAGGAAGAAATGAAAATTATTGTTGTTAAAGATTATGCGGCAATGAGTGAGCAAGCCTTTGCGTTAATTAAAGAGTTAGTCACAAATAATCCAAAAGCTACGATTGGTTTTGCCACCGGGAGTACCCCAATTGGCTTATACCAATTAATGATGGCTGATCACCAAGCTACCGGCACGAGCTATCAAGGGATTACGGCCTTAAATTTGGACGAATATCTCGGCTTACCAGCGGGCCATGCTGAAAGCTATGCGACGTTTATGCGGAAGAATCTATTTGATGGAATTGATATTAACTTAAGTCAAACCTATATTCCAGATGGCACCGCAAGTGACCCTGCGGCAGAAGCTGTTCGCTATGAAAAATTACTAAGTGAGCATCCAGTGGACTTACAAATCACCGGAATTGGTAGTAATGGTCATATTGGTTTTAATGAACCCGGGACACCCTTTACTAGTCGGACTAGTGTAGTTGATTTAGCTGCTTCCACGATTGCGGATAATGCCCGCTTTTTTGCTGATGACTTGAGCCAAGTACCAACCCAAGCGATTTCGATGGGCATTGCCTCCATCTTATCCGCTAAAACCGTGTTATTACTTGCCAGTGGTGAAAATAAAGCCGAAGCCATTTATCAAGCGATTAAAGGTCCAATTATTGAACAAATGCCTGCTAGTAGCTTACAAAATCATCCTGATGCCATCTTTATTTTAGATGAAGCTGCTGCCAGTAAACTTTAGGCATTTTAATAGTTATTTCGTGAATTTGTGTTATAATCAAGCGTGAAAGTTGGTGAATTAAATGAAGAAAATTACAACAAATGAGTTCGATCAAGCCATTAGTGAAGGAATTGTCTTAGTTGATTTCTATGCTGATTGGTGTGGTCCTTGTAAAATGCTCAGCCCATTATTAGAAGATCTAAGTGCCGATTACAACGGTAAAATTGACTTTAATAAAGTTGATGTGGATGTTGAAGGTGCGTTAGCTGAAAGATTTGGCATTATGTCAATTCCAACAGTCAAAATCTTTAAAGATGGTCAAGAAATTAAATCATTCATGGGTTACTTACCAAAACCAGCCCTTAAATCAATGCTGGATCAAGTAATTGCCTAAGCACCGCGAGGTGCTTTTTTTATCTTTAAA
>CAZAZP010000039.1:0-3968 GCA_964489695.1 uncultured Erysipelotrichaceae bacterium
TTACTGGGGTTGAAGTAGCCAATATTATCGTTATCTTGATAGATGAGATAATTTTTACTTGAAAATAATAAGGGTAAAACTGGCGTATCGACTAGTGAATCAACTTTACTAAGGGTCGCGCTGGCTAATGAATATTTATAAAGATCAGCCCTAGTTGCGGAAGGGATATAAATATTATTATCTAAGGCCGCAATATTCGTTGACCATCCAACAGGATTAGTATCAATTAACCGCGTATAATTATAGTGACCTTCAGCGTCTTCAGCTAGGTCGATGACTCCAAGGCTATGGGTAGCACTAGCCGCTTGTTCAGATAAATAAACATAGAGTTTATTTTCGTAGTAAGTATATTGCACGTTCGCATAACGACTGATATCGAGCAAAGTTATCGCTTGATTATCACTAGTAAAGCCTACAATGGCCTTATTGGATAAAATTGCAAAGGCGACAAATTCAACCTTAAGCTCTTCCTCGTCCTCTTCCTCTACTTCGGGGATATCAGGTGGTGTTTCGGATGGATCTGTACTTTTATTTAAGTTTAAAAGATAGACACTGGCTAATAATACAGCTCCAAGCACAAAAATGATGAAATATTGTTTTTTCATGGCTGTTACCTCCTTTAAAAAAGTTATAACATAAAATAATTTGTTATTATGCTTTCATGCCCTAGTGTTATTTAAGTTTTAGCTTGTTTTTTTTAGCTAAATATCTTTAGCTACATGGAAAAGTCTAAATTTATTTTGTATAGTTAAATAAAAGAGGGTTATATGTTATTTTATCGTGATACTACTCAGCTTTTAAAAATGATTATTTCAGCGCTCGATCCGGCGTTAGCGGTTAAAGAAGCTTTGGCTAAGTTAGAATTAAAAGGTCAACGAATTTTTGTGTTGGCAATTGGGAAAGCTAGTTGGCCGATGGCACAAGCCGCCAGTGAGTTTTTGGGCGAAAAGCTGACAGCTGGCATGATTATTACCAAAACCAAACACAGCCAAGGGCCACTAACGGGCTTTGAAATTTACGAAGCTGGTCATCCGTTACCGGATGAAAATAGTTTAAAGGCTACCAAACGGGCGTTAGCTTGGTTAAGTCACTTAAATGAGACTGATTTGGTATTAGTGTTATTGTCTGGTGGTGGATCAAGTCTGTTTGAATTATCTGAATTACCATTAAATGAATTAATCGATATTAATCAACAATTATTAAATTCTGGAGCTAGTATTAATGAAATTAACGCAATCCGCCGTCGGCTCTCGTTAGTTAAAGCTGGTCGGTTGGCTGTTAAGCTGGAACCAGCTCAAGTGATTAGCTTAATTATTTCGGATGTGATAGGTAATGATCTACTTAGTATTGCCTCTGGATTAACGGTGAATGAACCCCAACCCCTAATAGACTTGAGTCCCTTGCTAAAGCAATATCATTTAAAACTGTCAAAGAAAGCCCAACAATTACTAAAGTGGAGGGATGAGGTTGAAGTTAAAAATGCAGTGAATTATATCATTAGTGATATTAGTAGTTTAACTAATGCTGCTAGCCAAGCTGCTAAAGCTTTAGGTTATCAACCGTTAATCTTAAGTCAGACTTTAACTGGTTCGGTTAGTGACATCGCGGAAAAAATTAAAAACTGGGTTAAAGAGTACGCCCAAAGTGAAGTTCCGTTAGCTTTAATTCTGGGTGGTGAAAGTACCATCCAGGTAACAGGGACGGGCTTAGGGGGTCGTAATCAACATTTGGCATTAAGTTTGGCGGAATTTTTAAGTGCTTATCCAAGTGTAGCAGTATTTACTTTTGGAACTGATGGGACCGATGGGCCTACCGATGCAGCGGGTGGTTACGTTGATAGCAAAACCGCTAATTTACTTAATAAACAAGGGCTAAATATTCAAGCATACTTAGCTAACTTTAATGCTTATCCGGCTTTAAAAGCCAGCGGGGGTTTATTAATCACTGGTCCTACTGGGACAAATCTTAATGATTTAACCGTTATCTTAATTAATCGTACCCTAAGTAAGTAATAGTATAAGACTAAATAAATTAACTAAATGATGCTATGATAATAGTCAGAGAGGGACGCATCGTGAAACTTTATTTAGGGACTTATACTAAAACTTTAAGCCAAGGTATTTATACTTTAAATTTTAATAATGGCCAACTGAGTAATTTAGAGCTTTACGCTAAAGCTTATAACCCTACCTATTTGGCTTGGGGAGAAACCCCTGATGAATTGGTGGTGGTCGCTGGACAACCTGACCAGGGCGGAATCGCCTTGTTTCAAGCTGGTCAAAAGGTAGCAGAATGGCTGAGTCCAGGTGGTTTACCTTGTTTTGTAAGTTATCACAACCAGCGCTATTACAGTGCTTTTTACCACGATGGTAAAGTGGAAAGTTATACTAGGATTGGGAAAGTGGCGGAAATGTATTTCCCCGACCAAGCAAAATCACATTTTATTCAAGCTGATGAAGCTGGTGGTTTATGGATTTGTAATTTAGGTGAAGATCAGCTTTATTGGCTAAAAAACGCACAAGAAGCAATTGAATTTAAGAGTGAAGCTGGCCAAGGGCCCCGTCATGTAGTCTTTGGGTTAAATCAAACAGTTTATGTTATTACCGAATTGAGTAATGAAATTTTAGTTTTAAAACAAACTGCCAACAGCTTAAAATTAGTAGAGACCGTTAAATTAAACGGAGCGACGACAAATCAATCCGCGGCCATAAAAATTAGTGCGGATAAAAGGTTTATCTATACCAGTACCCGTGGTGAAGATTTTATCTCGGTATTTAAAATCAGACCGACTGGTGGTCTAACGTTTGTGCAACAAATTAGTAGTTTTGGTCAACATCCCCGTGACTTAGCTTTAAGTCCCGATGGCGGATATTTGGTGGTGGCAAATCGCGATTCTAACAGTTTAACGTCATTTAAAGTTGACCAAGCGGAAGGATATTTAACTTTATTAGAAAAGGATATTTATGTACCGGAAGTAGTCGCGGTCTTATTTGAGAGGGAGGAAAGTAAATGAATCAAATTGGTGTAATTGGCCTAGCTGTTATGGGGCGCAACATTGCCTTAAATATGGCTGATCAAGGCTATCAAGTAGCTGTTTATAATCGAACTAGTCAGGTTACGGCCGAGGTGGTGCGTGAATTCCCCATCCTAAAGGGTTATTTTGATTTAGGGGAGTTTGTCGCTAACCTAGCGCAACCACGGTTAATTTTATTAATGGTCCAAGCTGGGGCAGCGGTTGATGCGGTGATTAATCAACTTACACCATTATTAGCCCCAGGCGACTTAATCATGGATGGTGGAAATTCAAACTTTAATGATACTAATCGACGTTACCTGACTTTAACTAGTCAAAAGTTACGTTATTTAGGGGTCGGTATTTCTGGTGGTGAAGAAGGAGCGCGGTTTGGGCCAGCCATTATGCCTGGGGGCGATCAAGCTACTTATCAGTTAGTCGCACCGATTTTTGAATCGATTGCGGCTAAAGTCGACGAACGTCCGTGTGTATCTTTTATTGGCCCAGCGGGAGCTGGTCACTATGTGAAGATGGTACATAATGGTATTGAATACGCGGATATGCAAATTATTGCGGAGAGCTATAGTTTACTAAAGGAGTTAGGCGGTTTAACTAATCCGATGTTGGCGGAAACTTATGCTAACTGGAATGAAGGAGAACTGAATTCTTATTTAATTGAGATTACAGCTCGGATTTTCCAAGAAAAAACGGTGGATGGCTTTGTGGTAGATTATATCTTAGATCAAGCTGGCCAAAAAGGTACCGGGTTATGGACAGTAAGTGCTAGTTTAGAGCAAGGAGTCGATGCTTCCTTGATCGCTGCAGCGGTTTATGCTCGCATTATTTCAAGTTTAAAAACTGAGCGCGAGCTAGCCAGCCAACAACTACCAGCAAGTACTTTACCCATTAAAGTTCCCACCAACTTCATTGAATTAGTTCGGCAAGCGCTTTATGC
>CAZAZP010000039.1:4068-6541 GCA_964489695.1 uncultured Erysipelotrichaceae bacterium
TACCCATTAAAGTTCCCACCAACTTCATTGAATTAGTTCGGCAAGCGCTTTATGCGGCCAAGATTATTAGTTATGCGCAAGGCTTTGATTTAACGAAACATGCTAGTGTGACTTATCAGTGGCAACTTGATTTGGCGGAAATAGCTTTAAACTTCCGGGGTGGCTGTATTATTCGGGCGAGCTTTTTAAATCGGATTGCGAAAGCCTACCAAAAAGAAGCTGATTTAACCAACCTGTTATTTGATTCAGCGTTTAAAGAGAGCTTAGCAACCTATTTACCAGCGCTAAGAGAAATCGTGGCGCTAGGCGTTCAGGCTGGCTTGAGCTTACCAGCTTTTAGTACCGCGCTTAGTTATTATGATGGTTATCGGACTGCTCGGGGGAATGCTAATTTAATTCAAGCCCAACGTGATTTATTTGGGGCGCATACCTTTAAACGAATTGATCAAGCTGGAGACTTCCACCATGATTGGTAAACAACATAAATTATTTGTAATTTTTGGCGGGACGGGCGATTTAACCTTTCGAAAATTATTACCAGCCTTTTTTGATTTATGGTGGAAAGGGCAGCTTAAACCTGAACAATTAAAGATTGTAGCGATTGGCCGCCGTGATTATACACGAAGTGATTATTTAGTTTTAGTTAAAGAAAAACTGGCTCAACTATTTGTTGAACATGATGATATCGCAGAGTTTTTAGCTTTAATTACTTATTATAAAATGGATTATACGGATGTTAGTTTATATGCTGGTTTAAAAGATTTTTTAGCTACGTTTACCCAAGCGGAAACGGAACATTTGTTTTATTTAGCGGTGGCGCCACGTTATTTTCCGGTGATTGCTGGTTATTTGGCAGATAGTGAAATTCTAGCGGCAACTAAAAGTAAACAATTGCTGATTGAAAAACCTTTTGGTGATGATTTAGCAAGCGCGATTGAGATTAATGCTGGGATTACACAAATTTTCACTGAAAAAGAAATTTATCGAATTGACCATTATCTCGCTAAAGAAATGTTGTTAAACCTAATTACGATTCGCTTTGGTAATACAGTTTTCCGCCAGCTTTGGAATAAGGATAGTATCGCGTCCATTCAAATTACGGCGAGTGAAACAATTGGAGTCGAAAATCGGGGTGATTATTATGATCATTCGGGGGCTTTGGAAGATATGGTCCAAAGTCATATCTTTCAAATCATTTCCGTTTTACTTATGAATGAACCTAATAGTCTTTTAGCAGCTGATTTACGCGCTAAACAATATGAAGCTTTAGCCCAGTTAGAATTTCCAAATCAGGGTGATTATTATGTTGCCGGGCAATATTTAGCTAATGGGACAGCTGTCGGTTATCTGCAAGAGAATCGAGTAGCGCCGGCATCCACCACGGAAACGTTTGTGGCTTTAAAGATGTTAAGTCGTGATTTAAATTTTACAGGTGTACCAATTTATATTCGAACCGGCAAGCGTATGGCCAAACTTTCAACTTTAGTAGCGATTGAATTTAAACCAACTCGCTTAACACCTAATGATGAACTACTAGCACCGAATGTCTTAATTATACGGATTGGACCAGAAGAAGGGATTTATTTTAAAGTTAATATCAAAAAAACCGGCATCTCATCGGAGGTGCAAAAAGCAACGATGGATATTGCCCAAGATTTTTTGGAGGATAATCGTTTTAACTCAGTGCAAGCCTATGAACGTTTAATTACACTTGCTTTTAATCATGACCAAACGCTATTTACGTCTTGGGATTTTGCCCGTAAGAGTTGGGAATTAATCGAAGACTTAAAGGCTAAAGTTAAAAGCGATCAGTTAACCCCCTTAGGCTATTTAGCTTTTGAAAATGGACCAAAAGCTGCCCAGGCCTTATTAGCACAAGATGGTCACGCTTGGATTGATGAAGATGAAGAATGTCGAGAATGTTAAAGGAGAAAATAATGGATAAAAAGACAAAAGCAGAAAAACTCGCTAGTTTAACTCCGCTTCAGTTTTATGTAACGCAAGAAAATGCGACCGAAAAACCGTTTCAAGGGGAGTATAATGATTTTTATGAAGAGGGAATTTATGTCGATATCGTCAGTGGTGAGCCTTTATTTAGCTCATTAGATAAATATAATGCTGGCTGTGGTTGGCCATCTTTTACGCAACCAATTCCTAATATTGCTTTAACTGAATTACCAGATTATTCGATTATTGGCCGACCACGAACAGAAGTCCGTAGTCAACAAGCTGATTCCCATTTAGGCCATGTTTTTACTGATGGGCCAAAAGATAGTACTGGTTTACGCTATTGTATTAATTCTGCGGCTTTAAGGTTTATTCCAAAAGCTGAATTAGTTTCCTCGGGTTATGGTGCATATTTAACTTTATTTGAAAAATAAGCATCTTTATATTTTGGTGTAAGTAAGTAGTTACACCACTTGTCCTTGTACCTCAGATGGATAGAGGGTCCGCCTCCTAAGCGGAACGTCGC
>CAZAZP010000040.1:0-4314 GCA_964489695.1 uncultured Erysipelotrichaceae bacterium
AAGTGAAAGATTACAAGTTTTACACTTAAGTGATGCGATACTGACTGATGATTCTCATTTAATCCCGACCTTAGGTCACATTGATTGGAACAGCTTTTTAAAAAGTTTAGCTGCTTCTAGTTTTGTGGGTACTTTATCGTTGGAACTGGAACCACGCTCGGGGGTGGGAATTTATGAATATATCTCATATGCTTATCAAATTATCAGAGAATTTGCTAATATAATGGAAGGAGTGAGAAACACATGAAAAAGATTATTTTATTTTGTGCCGCTGGCATGAGTACTAGTTTGCTCGTCAATAAAATGCGCGCTGCGGCTCAAGCCCAAAACTATGAGGTCTTTATTGATGCTTATCCGTTTACGGATCTAAACACCAAAGCGGTTGAAGCTGATTGCATTATGTTAGGGCCCCAAGTTAGATATCAACTTAAGCCACTTCAAGAAAAGTTCCCAGAAAAAACCATCGTTGTGATTGATATGATGGCCTATGGCATGATGAATGGTGAGAAAGTGCTTGCTGATGCTAAACAAGCATTAAATGAAATATGAACGATTTAGAACTAATCTGTTTTGGCTTGATTTCCAAAGTTGGTACAGCCCGCAGTATGTTTATTGAAGCCATTGCTGCTGCCAAAACTGGTGACTTTTTTACGAGTAACCAACTAATCGAAGAAGCCCAAGCTCTTTTAATCGAAGGTAATAAAATTCATTTCGAATTAATCCAAAAAGAAGCCGCAGGTGATACCATCACAATTAATCTACTATTGATGCACTCAGAAGATCTTTTACTCAGTGCTGAAGCCTTTAGTATTCTGGCCCCAGAGTTCATCGATATACATCAAAGAATAATTAATTTAGAAAAAAAATCAACTAATTAAAGTTGATTTTTTTCTTAAGCTTAATTTATTGAGTTTCAGCCAGCCAACTTTCAATTTCTGTTGGAGTACCTAAAACTTGATGAGTCCCAGCCAATAATTGTAGCTGACCAGCTAAATAGTCAATTCCACTGGTATGATAATCGTAAGTTAAAGCCCGTCGTTTTTTCTCAACCCGCGGATTAGCTTGCGGAATTGCACTAATTAATGAACGGGTATAAGGATGAACTGGTCGTTCAAAAATTTCCGCTGTTGTACCAGTTTCGACGATATGTCCTAAGTGCATGACCCCAATCCGGGTAGATAAGTATTTTACCATACTTAAATCATGGGCAATAAATAGATAAGCCACATTAGTTTCTGCTTGAATTTGTTGCATCAAATTAACTACTTGAGCTTGAATTGAGACGTCTAAGGCTGAAATCGCTTCATCCGCGATTATTAACGCTGGTTCCATAATCAAAGCCCGAGCAATCCCAATCCGTTGGCGTTGTCCGCCACTAAATTGATGAGGAAAGCGTTGCGCATGTTCTGGTGCTAGACCAACTTTCGCCAACATTTCATAAACCTTGTCAGTCCGCGCTGTCTGACTTAAATGCTGATGGTGAATACTTAGCCCTTGGGCAATAATATCAAAAACTTTTTTTCGGGGGTTGAGACTAGCCATCGGATCTTGAAAGATCATCTGCATCTTTGTTCTTAATAATCTTGTGGTATCTTTATTTAATTGACCCGAGATATCATGTCCAGCAAATTCAATCTTCCCACTAGTTGGTTCATAGAGCCGAATCACACTGCGACCGGTCGTTGATTTACCTGAACCAGATTCGCCAACTAATCCATACGTTTCACCAGGATAAATCTGAAATGAAATATCATCGACGGCTTTAACGGTATATTTTGAACTGATTTTAAAATATTGTTTCAGATTATTTACCGTTAATAATGGTTCGTTATTCATCGACTTTGGCCTCCTGACGCATGGCTAATAAGCGTTGTTTTAAGTTAGCTGGTGGTTCAATCTTCGGCGCATTGGGATGTAAGAGCCAACTAGCGACCCGATGTTGCCCACCTAAATCAAACATGGGTGGTTCTAAACGAAAATCAATGTTTAAAGCAAATTCATTCCGCGGCGCAAAAGCATCCCCAATTGTTTCGTGCATTAAGTTAGGGGGCGAACCAGGAATACTATAAAGTTTTTGATCATAAGTATCAAGGCTGGGTAAAGAAGATAACAGACCCCAAGTATAAGGATGACGTGGATCATAAAAAACTTCATCAACTGTCCCTTTTTCAACAATCCGTCCCGCATACATTACCGCAATATAATCTGCTACTTTCGCGACCACGCCTAAATCGTGCGTTATATAAATAACAGATAAATTCCGTTCCACTTGAATTTCTTTAATTAACTCAAGAATTTTGGCTTGAATCGTGACATCTAACGCAGTCGTTGGTTCATCACAAATTAAAATTTCAGGTTCGCAAGCTAAAGCAATCGCAATCACCACCCGTTGACGCATCCCACCGGAAAGTTGGTGCGGATATTGTTTCATTCGTTTTTCTGCTTCTTCAATGCCAACCCGTTCTAATAAAGCTAAGGCTTTTTCATATGCTACAGCTTTTGATAATTGGTAGTGATACATCATCGCTTCCATGACTTGCTTACCAATATTCATGGTCGGATTTAAAGCAGTTAGCGGATCTTGAAAGACCATCGCAATCTTCTTACCACGGATTTTTTGGCTTAATTCCTTTTGGCTTAAGCTTAACAAGTCAATTTGTTTTTGTTCACCCACTTCTTGATATGTATATAAAATACTACCTTGATTAATTAAACCGTTGTTACTTAAAATACCTAAGATTGCTTTGGTGGTAACTGATTTACCTGAACCTGATTCACCAACAATCGCTAAGGTTTCACCTTTAAATAAATCTAAGCGAATCCCCCGAATTGCTTCCACGACGCCGGTACTAGTTTTAAAGGAGATCGCTAAATCTCTAATTTTTAAGATATTTTCTTTCATTTTATCGATCCTTTAATTGCGGGTCAAAAGCATCTCGCAAGCCATCAGCTAATAAGTTAAAACTAAGCATTAATAAAGCCAAAACCGCCACTGGAATAATCGTTAAATAAGGTGTAACTAAGATTGATTTAAAACCGGTATTAATCAAAGTTCCAAGACTAGCTAAAGGAACCGGTAAACCTAAACCAACAAACGCTAAAAAGGCTTCATAGAAAATTGCACTCGGAATTGAAAACATGGACATAATAATTATTTGACCAAATATATTAGGTAATATTTCCCGGAAAATCAAAAATAAGTGACTTGCTCCTAAGGTCCGCGCTGCTAAAACAAATTCTTGTTCTTTAATCTTTAAGACTTGAGCGCGGGTTACCCGACTCATCCCAATCCAACCCGTTAACATTAAAGCGACAATAATGGTGGTTAACGAGGGTTTCATGACAACTAAAAGTAAAATCAGAATAACTAATTGGGGAATACTATTAATAATCTCAACAAAGCGTTGCATAATGGTATCAATCTTTCCGCCAAAATAACCTGAGATTAAGCCAAATAACATCCCAAAACAAATATCGATAATAACCGCCACTAACGCAATTAGTAAAGAAATTTTGGTTCCTTCCCAAACACGGACCCATAAGTCACGACCAAAGACATCTGTTCCAAAATAATGATATTCTTCTAACAAACCTAAGGTTTGATATTTATTCACCCCATTAGTAACACCAGTAAAAATACCTAGCTTTTCTAACCCTGGAATTCTGGGGCCTAAGCTTTGTTTAATCGTATGCATTTCATCAAAACCATACGGACTAAGTTTTGGGGCGATAATTGCTAATAAAGCAATCAAGATAATTACCCCTAACGCAATTAGTGCACCTTTATTTTGTTTAAACCGATTTAAAGCATCCTTAAAGAAAGATTCAGTTTGATAGCCAGTTTCAAGTTGTTCCTGCAGGTCAGTTTGAGCTAATTTAAAATCATCCGGGAGAAATTCAGTCATGACTAGCTCCTTTACTTAAACGAATCCGTGGATCAATTAAACCATAAGCTACATCCACGACTAACATCATCACAATATATAAGACACTATATAAAAAGGCCACGGCCATTACGACATTATGATCATTAGTTTCAATCGCTTTAACTAAGATCGTGCCTAAACCCGGTATCCCACAAATCTTTTCGACGACCATACTACCCGTTAATAAAGCAATGGTTAATGGGGCTAACACTGTGATGACCGGGATTAGCGTATTTCTTAAGGCATGATGTAAGATTAAGTAACGACGATCTAAACCTTTCGCCGTGGCTAATAATAAATAATCACTCCCTAACACTTCAATCATCTCACTGCGAGTAAAGCGCGCCACATTTGCGATGACACTAGTTGATAAAGCTAACATCGGTAA
>CAZAZP010000040.1:4414-6497 GCA_964489695.1 uncultured Erysipelotrichaceae bacterium
CCATAAGAGATGCCAAAATCACCTTTTAACATATTAGTAAAGTAATAATAAAATTGAATATGAATGGGTCGATCTAAGCCATATTTCGCAAAAATTAACGCCTTTTGGGCGGGAGTTAGTTTTTCATCATTAAATGGTGTTCCGGGCATTAACTTTAATAAAGCAAAAAGAATCAACAGAATAATAAATAATGTTAATAAGGCTAAAAGGATTCTTTTTAAAATATAAAGTCCGGTTGTTTTATTCATAGTTCCTCCTGAAGAAAAGCAGCACAAGTTACTCATAACTTGTGCTGCCATAAAGACTGTCTTATTGGCCTTTACTTACATTTTTATAAATAAAGGGCACACCGACCGCATGAGTTTCAATGCCGGATACCTTTGGATTAATCAAGGTTGCGCCACCAACTTGGAAGATAGGAGCGACACCTGCTTCGTCCATTAAAATCTTTTCTGCATCTTTTAGTAATTGCCAACGAACGGCTAAGTCACGTTCGACTAAAGCTTTACGATAGGTTGTATCAAAAGCGGAAGAACTGAAATGACCAAAGTTGTAGTTGCCACCCGTTACCATCAAACCAATATAGGTAGTTGGATCAGCGAAGTCTGGACCCCATCTAGTTAAAACGATGTCAAAGTCACCTTCTCGTTGTAACGTCAAGCGGTTAGCTTTTGGTAAGTTAACCATCTCTAAATTTAAGCCTGCCAAAGTACTAGTCAACTCAGAATGAATAAACTCAGCAGCAGGCTTCGCTGGGTCACTACCTTCATATAGGAAGCGGAGCGAAATACTGGAGACACCTAATTCTTTTAAACCTTGAGCGAAATATTCTTTAGCTTTTTCTTTATCCATACTGAGATAAACATCAGCTGTATCACGATAATCTTTTCCATCTGGTCCAGTGGCTAAGCCAACTGGGACAAAGCCCATACCGACGACTGAACCATCTTTTAACACGTTACTAACTAATTGTTCGCGGTCAATCGCTAAGGATAGCGCCATCCGGATATTTTTATTAGCTAGATATTTATTATCATAGTTGTATTGGTTATACCATAAGTAACCATCTAAGATATTCGTAAAACCAGTCTTATCTTTATACTTATCAACTAAGTCAGAATTTAACTTAACGAAATCAGTTGATCCCCCTTCAAAGTCTAAGACAGCGGTACTAGCTTCAGCTACGATGTTAAAGACTAATTCATCAGAATGGACATTATCTTTATCCCAGTAATGTTCATTTTTAGCTAAAACGATTTTTGAACCACGATCCCAGCTCATCATTTGATAAGGACCACTGGCTAATAAATTAGCTGGTGTTAAACCATATTGATCACCTTGAGCCTCCGCAAAGGCCCGACTAATGGGGAAGAATACCGGGAAACTCATTAAACTATCAAAGAAACTAACTGGTTTAGACAGGGTGATTTCTAAAGTATGATCATCCAGTGCTTTAATCCCTAAAGCTTCTTTTGGTAGTTCACCACTTAAGACTTTTTCAGCATTAGCAATACTAGCCGCATCACCGGTATATAAATAATTATATTCCGCTTCTGGTCGGGTAATAGTATCTTGCCAGGCAAAAACAAAGTCATCAGCTACTAACGCACTACCATCACTCCAACTAGCCTCTCTTAAATTGAATGTCCAGACGAGTTGATCTTCACTGACAGTATGCGACTTAGCTAACGCATAAATTACGTTACCATCTTTATCGACACTCATTAAACCATCGATGGTCGCAGCAATAATCTCAAATGAGAAACCATCCGTTGCTAAACGGCTATCCATTGAGATAACATCATTTTCTTTGGCGAAAGTTACTGTAACTTTGCCATCGCCTCCACTTTTACCGCAAGCTACGAGTGCCACTGCCAGCAGTAAAATCAAGACTAACTTGCTGATTTTTTTCATAAAAATTCCTTTCTGCTGAAATATATGTAATATTTACATTCCTAAATGTAATTTTATTCACTATTATGTAACTATTTACAACTAATGTCAAGCATAAATATAAAATCATGTATTTTAATGGCTTTGCTTTATATTTCTTTACTGTTTTTTTTAAAAATGAAAGATACAA
>CAZAZP010000041.1:0-5954 GCA_964489695.1 uncultured Erysipelotrichaceae bacterium
TTGTTTGGCAGTATCTTCTTCTATGTGTAAACGAGTAATTGCTACTACTTTATTAGTAAGCTTTAAGCGTCCTTTTTGGCCTAAAGGATAATACTGTTGGGTAATTTGGTAACCTTTAGCTAAATCTGGATAAAAATAACATTTCCGATCAAAGCGTAAAATAGGATCAATCTCCATCTTTAAAGCTAAAGCAGCTTGAGTGGCCAATTTAACCGCCATTTGATTAACAGTGGGTAAAGAACCAGGTAAAGCAAAATCAACTAAACCCACTTGGCTATTAGGAGCTTGACCAAAAGCAGAACTCGCTTGAGAAAACATTTTGGTTTTTGTCTTAAGTTCAGCGTGGACTTCCACGCCAATCACGATATCATAATTCATAGCTTTTTCTTCTCTTCATTTCTGGATTTAAACCGACTAATTGTTCCACGGCATAACAGTAATTAAATAGCTTACCTTCTTCAAAAGGTTTGGCGGATAAGTTAACGCCGACTGGCAACCCTTCAATAAAAGTTAAAGGTACAGTAATACTAGGGTAACCAGTCAAATTAGCAAACACCAAACTATTTTCAATAATCAAATTCTCTTTTAAGGAAACTGGTTCTGCTGGACCCTTAATCAGCGCTGGCTTGGCCACATGACCAATTGTTAATAAACAATCTATTTCCGCAAAGGCCGCTTCAAACTCTGAAATAATTAATTGGCGGGCTTTTAAAGCTTGTTGGTATAATTCTCCATCAGCTTGTTCTAAAGCATAATTACCAAAAATCAAGCGTTTCTTAACTGCCCAAGAAAAACCAGCGGTCCGAGTATTTTTCATCACCGCTTGATAAGTCTCACCTGGTAGTTGCAAGCCAAAGCGTAAACCATCCAGATTTGCGCTATTAGCAGTAGCTTCACTATTAGCTAAGACATAATATGTACCCAACATCGCTTCCATTAATTCATCTTTTAGTCGAATAAAGCGAATAATCGCCCCTTTTTCAGCTAATTGTTTAATTAACAAATCAAGAGCGGCTAAATGTTCACCTGTTAATAGTTCATAAACATTAGCTAACACGCCAATAGTCACGTTTTGTAAATCATTAGTTAAATAGCTTTCATAATCTTCTACCGGTTTAGTACTACTAGTTAAATCTTTGGGGTCATGACCAGCCAGTACTTGTAATAACTTCGCTGCGTCCCGTACATCCCTTGTAAAATACCCAACATGATCTAATGAAGCAGCGTAAGGAATTACGCCAAAACGCGAAATCCGCCCGTAAGTCGGTTTCACGCCAACAATACTGAGATATGAGGCTGGTTTACGAATAGAATCGCCTGTATCACTACCTAAAGCATATTTAATCGCCCCACTAGCGACTAAGGCGGCACTACCACCACTACTACCACCCGCTACCCGCGCTAAGTCATACGGATTAGCGACCGGGCCAGTCGCAGCTGATAAATTATTCCCCCCCATCGCTAGTTCGTCCAGTGACGTTTTCGCCGCAATAATAAAACCAGCTTGTTTTAATTTTTCCACCACCGTCGCATCATAGATTGGAACATAATCCGCCAACAGTTGACTTGAAGCTGTAGTTTTTAAACCTTTCGTACAAATATTATCTTTCACCGCAATTAAAGCTTGATAAAATGGTTGCTGGGCTAAAGCTGGGTCTAACTCTTTAAGCTGTGGTGCTATTTCAGCATAGGTCACAATCGCATTTAAAGCTTCATTTTCCTGGCGGATAAATTCCATTTGGCGTTTAATTTGGGGATGCATTATTTAACCACCTGACTAACAACTACTAAATCAGCTTGTTTATTTTTCGTATTAGCTAATAACTCTTCCACCGGATATTGTTCGTTAACTTCATCTAGCACTAGCTCACTAACTTGATCAGTAAACGGATAGCGCCGTGGCTTAATCCCTTGGGTATCTAATTGTTTTAAAGGAGCCAGGATCGGTTTTAAGCCCTCTAGTTCTTGGGCCATCAACTCCACTTCGGCTTCACTTAATTCAATCATCAAATTGTCAGCTAATTGCTTAATTAATTGCTTCATGTTTACTCCTTAATCTAAAACGATTTTATTAATCGTAGTGCTGTTCGCTTCTTTTCTTAAAACTACTAAGGTTTTTTCAAAGTTTTTAATTTCGGTAATAATTAATAAATCCTCCGGAAATTCAGTTAATAGCGTCATCAGGTATTCTGTTAATACATAGATCTCAGTATAAGTCTTCGCCGCTAAAGTTATCGATATTTTTAGTTTTGTTGCGACGTTAGCTTGATAAGTCGCTTTCCCGATAATACTAAGGTTTTCTGGCACGTAGTTAAGGACAGCCCGCTTTAATACTAAAAATTGATTATAAACGACTTTATCTTTACCACTAGCCACATCGGTAGGGACTAAAGCGGTAGATTCATTATAAGGCGTGAATTGACCACTTCGACCATCAAATAAACCTTCGGCGATAACCCGCCCGGTTAAGGCATTATCTGTGGCTGAATCATCGTAAATGATAATACAAATCGGTGTATCAAATAAACCCGGTAAGCCATGAAAATAACTTGATAATAATAGGCCAGCATTACTTGCAAAATTATAGAGCTTATCTTCCGCAATCGTAACGAGTTGATCTTTATCATCAGTTATCCGGCTCCGAACCACGAGTGCTAACGTCACGCCAGCGATTTTTTGGCCTTCATTAATATTCTTAAAGTTTATTTCAAAAATATCATTAATAATCACGGGTCCCGTCACGGTCTTATTATTACCAATATCAAACACTGTATCAGCTTTCGGGTTTAAACCAGTCGGATTTTTTTCACTATTACGATTGACTAAAGCTAATAAATCATCACCATAACTTTTTAGTAAACTACCTTCATGTAACACATATTTACTAGGAGAAAAGTGGACTTTGGAATGTTCAATCATTTTCTGTCCAATATCTAAAAAGTTACGAGCATGATGAAAGTAACGTAGTTCTGATGGTTCAAAAGGTATCGCCACCGAATACGCAGTACTATCATAACTATGAATAATTAAATCGGTCTCTGGTTCATTCGTAGCGCAACCCGTTACCAATAAAATTAAGCCTAAGCTTAAACATAATATTTTTTTCATAGTTGCTCTAACTCCTGCATTAACTCTGCTTCAGACATCGTATTAATCTTTAAAGCCTGGGCTTTACTTAATTTTGAGCCCGCACTTTCCCCATAAACTACCAAATCAGTATGGGATGATACGGTTGAAGTTACTTTCGCTCCTAAAGCAGTTAACCTTTCCGTCAAGGCTTTCCGATCATAACTAGTAAAGGTACCAGTAATCACCATGGTTAACCCGGTAAAGCGAGACTCTAACGTAGTTTTGACTAGATAAGTAGGCTTGACGCCTAAATCAGCTAAAGTCTTCATCATTTTAACATTCGCGGGATGATTTAAAAAGTCCCAGATTAGCTTCGCGGTAATCGGCCCAATATCTGGCAATTCCGCTAATTCTGCTTGGGTCGCGGTTAATAAACGCTCAACACTTTGGTAATAATCCGCTAAGACTTTACTCGTGTTCCCCCCTACTTGGCGAATTCCTAAAGCCGCTAAATATTTATCTAAACTTTGTGTTTTCGAAGCTTCAATGGCGGTTAATAGTTTATCCACCGATCGCTCTTTATAACCAGGTAAGGCTAAAAGTTGGTCACGATAATCTTTTAACCGATAAATATCTTCTAAACTAGTTAAAAAGCCCAAAGCATAAAATTGTTCGACCCGTTTTTCACCTAAACCATCAATATCCATCATATCGCGGCTAGCAAAATGAATGATTGATTGTGTAACCCGAGCGGGACAATCATTATTTAAGCAAAAATAATCCGCTTCATCCGGGTAGCGAACTAACGGTTGAAAACAACGCGGACAAACCTTAGGGAACTCATAAGGTACTTGAGTACCATCACGTAGTTCTTTAATACTACTATTAACTCTCGGAATAATGTCACCTGCTTTTGTTACTACGACCGTATCGTTAATCCGAATATCGTTTTTTTCAATATAACCAGCGTTATGGAGTTGCGCATTAGAAACTTTCGTTCCCGCTAGTTCCACCATTGCTAAGCGAGCATTGGGCGTAATGCGACCAGTGCGTCCAACCGTCACCTCAATCGCTAATAATTTAGTTGTTTTTTCTTCGGCGGGAAACTTATACGCAATCGCCCATTTCGGAGCCCGACCAGTATAACCCAATGCCACCTGTTGGTTTAAATCATCGACTTTAACGACGATGCCATCAATTTCATATGGTAAATCATACCGTTTGGCTTGCATTGCTTGGACAAAATCCCAGACTTCAGCCATTGAATCAGCTTGAATAATATCCGGATTAACACTAAAACCTAAAGATTTTAACCAAGTTAAACTTGCATAGTGACTATTAATGCCTAACGCTAAGGCGGCTGGTACATGGTACCAAAAAGCATCCAGCGCCCGTTGGCTGGTCAGTTTCGCATCTTTCATCCGAATACTACCAGCTGCGGCGTTACGCGGATTAGCGAATGGAGCCAGGTTTTGTTGTTCTCTTAAGGCATTTAGCGTAGCGAACTGGGCTTTACTCAAATAGACTTCACCGCGAATTTCAATCGCTCTTTGCTCACTAATTGTTTTCGGCAGTGATTTAATCGTTAAAACATTATGCGTCACATCTTCACCATATTCACCATCACCCCGAGTAATGCCTTGTTTAAATTGACCTTGTTCATAATGAATCGCCATGGCTAAACCATCAATCTTTAGTTCCGCCACATAGCGACAGTCTTTAACTACTGAGCGAACCTTGCGGTCAAAGTCCCATAAATCCGCTTCACTAAAAGCATTATCGAGCGATAACATTGGGACCGCGTGGCGCACTCTTTCTAAATCAGTAGCGAGCTTACTGCCGACAGTTTCAGTAATCGAATCCGCTTCTTTAAATTCCGGATACTTTTGTTCTAAGTCGCGTAACTCCGCTATTAAAGTATCATATTGCGCATCACTAATAGTTGGAGCATCCAAAGTGTAATATTCAAAAGCATGTTTTTTTAGCAACTCTTGGAGTTGCTTCATTCGAGCTTGCATCTTAATCATCCTTCTTTGAAATTGATTGGTGGTGGATATTTAATTTCTTGATTCCGTGCGGAAAAGAAAATGCGATCTTGGCGATATTATCAGTCAATTCAATAATAACGCCCTCCCCAAATATTTTATGTTCAATCCGATCATTTGGTCGATATTGAACTGTCCCAGCAGTAATTAAATCAAGTTCACTGCTTAAAAAAGAACTCTCTCCTAAGCTATCGGGCCGCGCCCCACTATGTTTAATATAGGCTTCATTAATCTCTTGAATGAAGCGACTGGTAATCCGAGGTCGATTTAAAACAAAGTTAAAACCACTGCTATCAGTTAAAAATAATTGTTGGCGGGCTCGGGTAAATGCCACATAGGCTAAACGCCTTTCTTCTTCTAAACCACCCAGTCCCTCACTTAGCGTTCTTTCACTTGGGAACGCTCCTTCACTCATCCCAACCACGAAAACATAATCAAACTCTAAACCTTTCGCAGCGTGAATGGTCATTAATTGGACATAACTACCTGTTGGTTCCGCATTGGTATCGACGTATAAGCTAACTAGTTGTAAGTATTCATTTAATGTTCCTTCTGGATGTGCCGCTTTAAAAACTTCCATATCATTCATTAATTCTTTTAAGTTTTCTAACCGGTCAGTTTCTTGGTTGATTTGTAAGATGTTTTGATAACCGGTTTGAGCTAAGACCTCTTGTAATAATTCACTCACACTTAACTCTTGTTGCTTAGCTCGTAACGTTAAGATAATTTTAACAAACTGATCAATTTGAGCTTGTAGCTTGGGCTGAAACGTCATTTGTTGGACCGCTTCAAATAAAGATACTTGTCTAGCGTTAGCTTCAGCTTCAATTCGCTCTAAAG
>CAZAZP010000042.1:0-5559 GCA_964489695.1 uncultured Erysipelotrichaceae bacterium
TTTAGAAATATTACCGATTATTAATAAAATCGATTTACCAAATGCGGATATCGAATTGGTTAAACATGAGATTGAAGATGTGATTGGTTTAGATACTAGTTATGCCCCGTTAATCTCGGCTAAAAATAATGTCGGCATTAAAGATGTTTTAGAGGCAATCGTTAAATATATTCCAGCCCCAACCGGTGATGTCTTAGCACCCTTACAAGCCTTAGTCTTTGACTCATTATATGATGCCTATCGCGGCGTGATTGTTTTTATTAGCATTAAACAAGGGCGCCTAAAAGCCGGTGATGAAATTAAATTCATGGCTCATGGTGCGAGTTATGAAGTAATTGAAGTTGGTGTGCGCACTCCGCATGAACTAAAAAAGACTGAACTGGTGACTGGCGAAGTAGGTTGGTTTACCGCAAGTATAAAAAACGTCAAAGATGTTCGAGTGGGTGATACGGTCACGTTTAAGCAACATGGGGCTAATCAGCCATTACCAGGATATCGAAAACTAAACCCCTTAGTTTATTGTGGTCTTTATCCGACTGATAATCAAAAATATAATGATTTACGGGATGCGTTAGAGAAACTACAGTTAAATGATGCTGCTTTACAGTTTGAGGCGGAAACCTCACAAGCTTTAGGCTTTGGCTTTCGCTGCGGGTTTTTAGGTCTCTTACATTTAGATGTCATTCAAGAACGCTTAGAACGTGAATACAAATTAGATTTAATCGCGACCGCTCCTTCGGTTATTTATCAGGTTCATTTACTTGATCAAAGTATGAAGGAAGTCGCTAACCCCGCCCAAATGCCAGAAAGTCGCTTAATCCATCATATTGAAGAACCTTATGTTAAAGCTGAGATTATCGTCCCAAATGAATTTGTGGGAGCGATTATGGAGCTTTGTCAACGCAAGCGGGGAACGTTTGTTGAAATGAAAATTCTCGATGTTAACCGGCATTTATTAATTTATGACTTACCTTTAGGAGAAATCGTTTTTGATTTCTTTGATAAGCTTAAATCAGCTAGTAAAGGTTATGCTTCCTTTGATTATGAATTGGTTGGGTATCGACCAGCTAAACTGGTAAAAATGGATATCTTACTTAATGGTGAAATCGTAGATGCTTTATCAACGATCGTTCATCGGGATTTTGCTTATCAAAGAGGGAATAGTATTACAGTGCGCTTAAAAGAACTAATTCCGAAACAACAATTCGAAATACCAGTTCAAGCCGCGATTAATGGTAAAGTAATTGCTCGAACTAACATCAAAGCGTTAAGGAAAAATGTCTTAGCAAAATGTTATGGTGGCGATATTAGCCGGAAAAAGAAATTATTAGAAAAACAAAAGGCTGGGAAAAAACGGCTTAAAGCAGTTGGTAGTGTTGAAATACCCCAATCAGCCTTTATGTCGATTTTATTGGTGGATGATGAGTAACGCTCAAGCTTTATATGTTCACGTGCCTTTTTGTGAGCATATTTGTGCTTATTGTGATTTCTGTCGGGTAATCTATCAGCCAAAGTTAATCACCAATTATTTAACGCAATTAAGTTTAGAATTAAAGGCTTTTGGCATTACGGATTATCAAACCATTTACCTGGGTGGTGGGACACCTTCAGCCTTAAGTGTTGCTGAACTAACCACTTTATTTGAAATCTTAGCTCCTTATGCCCAACAGGTGCAAGAATTTACCATTGAAGCTAACCCTGAATCAGTGACACCAGCTAAGATAGCTTTATTTAACGCAGTTGGGATTAATCGCGTCTCATTAGGTGTTCAAGTTACCCAACATGAGTTATTAGCTTCGTTAGGCCGTCGTCATAGCTTTGCGCAAGTGCAGACAGTAGTTAGTAACTTACAAGCCAGCGGTATAACCAATATCAGTGTTGATTTAATGTATGGGATTCCTGATCAATCAAAAGCCCAAGTCCTTGCATCGCTTCAGGCTTGTTTAGCATTAAATATCAAACATTTATCTTTATATACTTTAACCATTGAACCAAACTCAGTCTTTGGTCGCTTAGGTGTTTTACCAATTGATGATGAAACCGATGTTGAGATTTTTACCAGCGCACAAGCAGTATTAGCTCAAGCTGGCTTTAATCAATATGAAGTTAGTAATTTTGCCTTGGCTGGTTATGAATCAAAGCATAATTTAGTCTATTGGCATTATGCCGATTTTATTGGAATTGGAGCTGGTGCTGCTGGGAAAATCGGCTCTGAGCGCTATCAGAACGCTTGTGATTTAACGACTTATTTAGCCGATCCTTTCGCTAGTCGCGAGTGGATTGGTTTATCACTAGCTGAGCAAAAATTTGAATATTTGTTAATGAACTTACGCTTAAAAACTGGCTTTTTATTAACTGATTATGAAACTTGTTTTAATAGTAGTTTTAATATAGATTATGCTAACGAAATTCAGAAACTGATTAGCCAAAAGTTGTTAGTTTGTGCTGAGTCCTGTTATTGTAGTGAAGCAGGTCTATTATTACTAAACCAAGTTTTATTAGAATTTATAACTTAAAAGAATTCCACATAATTTCTTTCATCTCAAAATTTTGATTTAATAATCGAATAAATCAGTTTGAAAGGCAATTAGAAATCGATTTACCAACTTATTTAATTATTAAAAAAATAGTTAATATGTATTCTGGAATCTTATCTGTTTTTATCGATATCTGATGCATTAGTTTTCTATTTTTTATTTAGTTAAAAATATTTAGTAGAAAAATCTAATGTTAGACAGTGCGAGATAGTGCGAGATAATGCGAGATAGTGCGAGAAAAATGGTATAATAAAGGTGACAATTTCATTATGGGAGCAAATTATGAATAATAAAATACCAGAGTAATCTAATACGTTAGAATATAAAATTAGTTTACCTGAAAGCAAATTGAAGTGGTTAAAAACGATTGTTTCTTTTAGCAATACGTCTGGAGGTCAATTAATAATCGGAATTGAGGACGATACTAAAAGAGTGATTGGTATTAATGGCTCGAGATCAAAATTGGAGAATTTCATAATTGACACGATATATAATAATATTGTCCCGATACCAATTGTTAATATCATTTTTAAAAATATTGAAGATAAAGATATTTTGATTATTGAAGTGTCTCGTGGAAATGAAACGCCTTACTATATAAAAAGTGAAAAATTAGATGATGGAACATATGTTAGATTTGGATCTACTGACCGTAAAGCAACTTAAACGCAAATAGAAGAATTGAGATTAACAAGCAAGCGATTAAGTTTCTCAAATATGTTGTACAATAAAACAGATAATAATTCCCATATAATTTCGCAAGCGGAATTATCACAATTTATCAAATATATAAATCAAAAAAATATTTTAAAGGGAGTTACTGCTAGTAAATTATTTGAATGGAAATTGATAGAGAAGCGTTTTAATGATATTTACGCAACAAACGGTTATATGTTGTTAACATCTAACCCATTCAGTTATAGTTATGTTAAGCTTGGATTATTTGAAGGCCTGAATAAAACCAAATTGATTACTGAAGAAATATTTAGTGGCTCAATTATCGAACAATATGAAAATGCAAAATCTAGGGTAGTAGAAATACTATATAAAGGTTTTGAGCTTATTGCCGTTAGAAGGAAAGAGTATCTTGTGCCTGAAGTTGTGATTAGAGAAATCATCGCGAATGCAATAATTCACCGTAATTATAATGATGAACATCCGGTTAGGATTGAGATTTTCTCTGATAGAATAAGTATTTTCACCTGGTGCCTTGTTTGATGGGTTGCAACTAGAAGATATTTTGTCAGGGATTTCGAAGTTAAGAAATAAAAATATCGCAGAGATATTTTATTGCTTAGGGTACATTGAAAAGTGGGGTTCGGGCATTCAAAGGGCTAACCAGTTTTTAAAGGATAGTCAAATGAAACCACTGGTAATCGAGACAGAGAATATTCATGGCGTAACAGTAACAATCTATTTTGAAAAAAATCTGGATATTGATAATGGTGCAGAGAATGTTGTTCCTACATCTCAGGAAGTTTTTAATTTTTACCTAAGAAGTAATAATAAGAGCTTTAAAAGAAATGAACTTGAAAAAGATTTTCAGATAACTGAACGGCAAGCTAGAACAATTATTGAAGAACTGGTTGAAAACAAACTGATCGAAAAAACGGGTTCTGGCCCTGCAACATATTACTCAATTATTGAAAGCTCTTAAATAGCTAAATTAAAAAAGATTATAAATACCTTGTTGAAGATGAATGATTGACCCTGCTCAAGGGAGTGCTATAATTATTTTAGGAGGAAAGTAGTGATGATTATTCGTAGTGCGAACGTTTGGTATGATGAAAAATTTCAACCTTTACAACTCGTGATTGAAGATAATAAGATTAAGCAAATTGTGCCTGATGGTTTTTACCAACAGGACGTGTATGATGTTGGGGAAGCTTGGGTATTACCAGGCTTAATTGATATTCACTGTCATGGCTATGGTGGAGTTAATGCTAATTTCGCTACGCTCGAAGGTTTAAAGAAGTGGAATGATGCTTTACCGGCGGAAGGGGTAACGGCTTATATGATTACGAGCTCGACGGCTCCTTGGGAAGATTTATTAAAGAGCTATCAAGTTATTAATGAATTTATTGAGTCTCAACCCACTATGGCGGAACCTTTAGGCATTCATATTGAAGGACCATTTATTTCTAAAGAATTTAAAGGTGCACATAATCCAACTTACATTGTTAAGCCAACCGTTAAAGCTTTAAAAGAATTACAAGCGCAAGCACCTAATAAAGTCAAAATGGTAGCGGTAGCGATTGAAGAAGATGAAGGTGGAGCTTTTACACGTTATTGTACGGAAAACGATATTACAGTAATTTTAGGCCATACCGCTGCTAGTTATGCGGATGTGGAATTTGGGCGGACTTTAGGAGCGCGTAGCTTTACCCATACTTTTAATGCGATGGTACCATTACATCACCGTAATCCTGGCGTAATTGGGGCTGCCATGCGGTTTGAAGATATGTATGCGGAAGTAATCGCAGATGGTGTGCACGTCAATATTGACTTAGTCAATGTTTTGGGTCGTTTAAAAGGAAAAGATAAATTAATTGTTATTACTGATGCGGTAGCGCATAAAGGGTTACCCGTTGGTAAACACCAACTACGTGATCGAATCGTGGAAGTTGGGGTTGATGGCGTGGGACGCTTAGAAAACGGTACGATTGCTGGTAGCTCCAATAAGATGAATGATATGGTAAAAAATCTACTATATCGTGCTGATCTACCCCTAGCAACCGCCATTAATGCAGCGACTAAAAACCCTGCTCACTTACTGAAACTACATGATAAAGGTGAATTGGAAGTTGGTTTTGCTGCTGACTTTATTGTTACTACACCAGATTTAACAATCTTAGAAACTTATAAAGCGGGTAAATTAGTTTACCAAAATAAAAAATAATGGGTGAACCGAAAGTATTGACTGCTTTAATTAATGCGACTGTTATCAGCATGGAAGCTGATCAGCCGATTTTTGAGCTTGGCTATGTGAGTTTTTTGGCGGATGAGATTGTGGCGGTGGGCC
>CAZAZP010000043.1:0-5396 GCA_964489695.1 uncultured Erysipelotrichaceae bacterium
GTTTTTTATTATGTTATAATTAATAAAGTTATTAAGGAGGATATCATGCGAATTGGATTTATTGGAACAGGTATTATGGGGAGTGCCATTATTTCTAATTTAATGGTGCAACATGAGCTTTATTTATATACGCGAACTTTTAGTAAAGCCGCTCCATTAATTAAAGAAGGAGCGATTTGGTGTTTAGACCCGTTAGAAATGTTAAAACAAGTCGACTTAGTCATGACAATGGTGGGTTATCCTAGTGACGTTGAAGAGCTTTATTTTAATCCTACCAATGGTCTTTTAACCTGTGGTCAGGCTGGTTTAACCTTGATTGATTTAACTACTTCAACACCCGAATTAGCCCAAAAGATTTATACAGCCGGCGCAGCTAAAGGTATATCTTGTTTAGATGCACCAGTTTCTGGCGGAGATACTGGCGCGAAAAACGCCACTTTAACCATCATGGTCGGCGGCGATGCTGAAACTTATCAACGTGTTTTACCTTTGCTAGAAATAATTGGCAATAATATTGTTTTACAAGGACCCGCTGGTAGTGGTCAACATACAAAAATGTGTAATCAGATTTGTATCGCAGCGAATTTATTAGGCGTTTGTGAAGCTTTAACTTACGCCAAAAAGACAGGTTTAAATGCAGAAACGGTACTTAAAAGTGTTGCGACTGGCTCAGCTGGTAGTACTGCTTTAAGCAAATATGCACCAATGATTATTGCTCATGACAAAACAGTGACGTTTTATTTACGCCATTTTTTAAAGGATTTAAAGATTGCCTTAACTGAAGCTAAGCGATTAGCCCTTGATTTACCAACCTTAGCCTTAGCTGTTAAATTATATGAACAACTAGCTCCGGATTTTTCAGATGCAGGAGTTCAAGCCTTAATTGAAGCTTATCCTTACGCTGAGGATTAAAGCATGAAACTTATTTCTTGGAATGTTAATGGGATTCGCGCAGCGTTAAACAAAGGTTTCTTAGCTTTCTTTAAAGAAGTCGACGCCGATATTTTCTGTTTGCAGGAAACGAAAATGCAAGTTGGCCAAATCGAATTAGATTTACCAGGTTACCACCAATATTGGCATAGTGCCGAGAAGAAGGGTTACTCTGGTACCGCAGTTTTTACCAAACAATTACCCTTATCAGTTAGTTATGATTTTGGGCCACCCGAACACCAAACTGAAGGACGCGTGATTACTTTAGAATATCCAAATTTTTATTTAGTAAATGTTTATGTACCAAATTCGCAAGAGGAATTAAAACGTTTAGACTATCGCTTGGCGTGGGAAAAGGATTTTCAAGCCTATCTGGTCAGTTTAAAAAGCCAAAAGCCTGTGATTATGTGCGGCGATTTAAACGTCGCTCATCAAACTATCGATTTAAAAAACCCTAGTAGTAACCGGCGCAATGCTGGTTTTACCGATGAAGAGCGCGCTGCTTTTTCAGAGTTACTCAGCCACGGCTTCACTGATAGCTTTCGCTTTTTTTACCCTGAGGCATTGGAACGTTACAGTTGGTGGAGTTATCGCTTTAAAGCGCGTGATCGTAACGCTGGATGGCGGATTGATTATTTTGTGGTTTCAAATGATTTTCATGACCAACTGATCGATAGTTTAATTTATCAAGATGTCTATGGTAGTGATCATTGTCCAGTCGGTTTAATTATAAAGGAGTAAGCATGGAGAATTTATTAAAGCGCTTTTTAAAGTATGTTAGTTATGATACCCAATCGGATGCTAGTAGTACTAGTTTTCCTAGTACCGCTAAGCAATTAATCTTAGCAGAGCTGTTAGTCGCAGAACTACATGAGCTAGGTGTAAAAGATGCTTATTTAAGTGAAACGGGCTATGTTTATGGCACAGTCTTAGCTAATCAAGCAGGGATTACGCCGGTGGGTTTGATTGCTCACTTAGATACAGCTGGCGAAGTGAGTGGGGCGAATGTTAAACCACAAGTTATTAAAAATTATCCTGGTGGTGATATTAAACTAAGTGACAGTGTAATCACTAAAGTTAGTGATTTTCCTTTTTTAAATGACTTAATTGGGAAAACCCTGGTCGTAACGGATGGCGAGACTTTATTAGGGGCCGATGATAAAGCCGGGATAGCGGAAATTATAACGTTGGTGGAATATTATCATTTAAATCCAACCGTCAAACATGGTGAGATAAAAATTTGTTTTACACCCGATGAAGAAATTGGTCAAGGAACGGTAAATTTTGATTATAACTGGTTTCAAGTCCCATTTGCTTATACACTAGATGGTGGTCCAGTTGGTAGTATTGAATATGAAAACTTTAACGCGGCTAGTGCTGAAGTCACTATTACTGGCGTTAGTATCCATCCTGGTAGTGCCAAAAATAAAATGATTAATGCGTTAAATTTAGCGCATGAGTTCCATAGTTTATTACCGGTTAATGCTCGGCCAGAATACACTAATGAGTATGAGGGCTTTATCCATTTGACCGATATCCAAGGTGAAATCGAACTAGCTCAGTTAAAATATATTATTCGCGAACATGATCAAGTTAAATTTGAGCAATTAAAAGACCGGTTATTAGCAGCTCAGGATTATTTAAATCAGAGTTATGGTCATGATTATATTCAAGTTAAGTTAACTGATTCTTATTATAATATGCGTGAATATTTAGCCGATAAAATGGAGATTATTGATTTAGCGAAACAAGCGATTGCAAGTGTTGGTTTGTCACCGGTATCTTTACCGATCCGTGGTGGGACTGATGGTGCAGTCTTAACTTACCATGGTTTACCCTGCCCAAACTTAGGGACAGGTGGCTATAATTATCATAGTCGAAATGAATTCGCGGTTGTCGAAGAAATGGTTCACAGCGTTAAAATCATGCAAACAATTGTTGGCCTTTTAGTTGAAAAAGCTAACTAATTCTTTTTGTGAAATAAATCACTATTTTCGCTGTTTTTGCTTGATTTAGGTAATTAACTAGCATATAATGATAGCGCAAGGGAGGAAATTGCATGAAGAAATTATTAGTCGTATTATTATCAGCAGTGTTGTTAACCGGGCTAGTAGCTTGTGGTGAAAAGACTAGCACGTATAAAGTTGGCTTTGGGACGGAAACTACTGTCTCAGCTACCGATGGTCAATACGCCAATGCTGGCAAAAAAGTTTTTGAAGCATCTGTAGTATATGCTGGTATCGTAGTTGATAAAGATGGTAAGATTGTTAAATTATATCTTGATGAAGCTCAAAACCAAGCTTTAATCGTGAATGGGGCTTTAGAAAACGTTAATACATCTAAGCCTACTAAGAAAGCTTTAAAAGAGGATTATAACATGGGTCCAGTTAGTGGCATCGGTAAAGAATGGTACGAACAAATCGCTGCTTTAGAGACTTACGCAGTTGGTAAAAAAGTTACTGATATTGCTGCTTTAGCATTAGATGCTGAAGGTGTTGCTACTGATGAAGAAGTAAAAGCTGGGATTACAATTAGCTTAACTGATATTATTAAAGCAATCGTTAAAGCTGGTGATAACTTAACTGAAGTTAAAGGTGCAGTAAAAATTGGTTTAGCCAGTATTTCTAATGTTGGCTTAAGCTATGGCACACCACAAATCAATACAACGATGGCAATGATCGCAGTTGATAAAGACGGTAAACTAGTTTATAACTACGTTGATGTGGCTCAACATAGCGCTCTTGTTGACAAAAACGATCCAACTAAAGTCTCAGCTAGAGAAGATACTAGATCTAAGAAAGAAAAGAAAGAAGACTATAACATGGCTCCAGTTAGTCCAATTGGTAAAGAATGGTACGAACAACAACAAGCTTTAGAAGCATATTCTTTAGGCAAGACCGTTAGCGAATACCTACAACTTGCCGTTGATGGTGAAGGCAACGTTACCGATGAAACAGTTAAAGCTAGTGTTACTATTACCGTAACTGACTACTTAAAAGCTGTTGAATTAGCTGGCAAAGATTTATTCGATATTAAGTAAATTTTAAAACAACAATCAATTTAAAAAAGCAAACTTCGGTTTGCTTTTTTTGTACTTTCAAAAGTATAATAAACTTTAAAAGGAGAAATTACATGCCAGAAATATTAGCTGATGCTTTAATTAAATTTATCCAAGCTAGCCCTTCGGTTTATCATGTGGTCGATAATTTTCGCCAAGAATTACGTGCGCAAGCTTACCAAGAATTATTTGAACACCAAGCTTGGGAGTTGTTACCAGCACAAAAATATTTTGTTTGTCGTAATGATAGTAGTATTATCGCTTTTACGACGCCTGCTAAGTTAGATGACCTTTATTTTAAGATCGTGGCTTCCCATAGTGATTGTCCAACTTTAAAACTAAAACCCCAATATTTATTAGCTAAGGAGGCCTTTAGCGCATTAAATGTGGAACCATATGGTGGATTACTGATGCACACTTGGTTTGATCGTCCCTTAACCATTGCGGGTCGAGTTTTTATTAAAGAGGCGGAAGAGGTAGTTAGTCGCTTATTTGTTTATCCTGGTAACTTAGCGATGATTCCCAGCTTAGCCATTCATTTAAACCGCCAAGCAAATGAAGCATCAACACTTAACGCCCAACAACACCTTTTACCATTATTAAATAAAGTAGAAGCGGGTTTTATTGAGCAAATGATTGCTGAGCAGTTGGCGGTTAAGATCGAAGAGATTGTAGAATGGGAATTATTTCTACGACCAACTGAATTAGGTTATAAATGGGGGTTAAATAATGAATTTCTGGCCGCGGTGCAACTAGATGATTTAGCTTGTGCTTATACGAGCTTTCAAGCTTTTTTAAAGACGCCACCAACGAAAGCGATCAATGTTTTTGCTTGTTTTGATAATGAAGAAGTTGGTAGTTTAACTCAACAAGGGGCAGCTTCATCCTTTCTTAAAGCGACTTTAAGTCGGATTAATCAGTCAACAAAGCAAGATTTTTATCAAAGCTTAGCTAAATCATTTTTAATTTCAGCGGATAACGCGCATAGTCATCATCCTAATTATCCAGAGAAAAGTGATCCGAGTAATCAAGTAATGATTAATCAAGGTGTTGTCATTAAATATAACGCAAACCAAAGTTATATTACGGATGGGTTAAGCGCAGCTCTTTTTAAAGAGTATTGTCATTTAGCTGAGGTTCCTTATCAAGTTTATACTAATCGATCCGACTTACGTGGCGGTAAAACATTAGGTAGTATTAATCTTAGTCAAGTGAGTCTGGCTTCGATTGATATTGGTTTAGCACAATGGGCAATGCACTCAATAAATGAAAGTGCGGGTTGTTTAGATTTAAAGTATTTAAAGCAAGTATTAAGTTTGTTTTATCAAAAAAAGCTAGCCCTGAGTAGTACTAGCTTTAAAATTGAACAATAAAAAAAATAGCACCAGCTGGTGCTATTTTACTTATT
>CAZAZP010000044.1:0-5380 GCA_964489695.1 uncultured Erysipelotrichaceae bacterium
TTTTTTTAGATAATCGATGTTACTAGATAGCCTTGGCTAGTTAATAACTCAGAAACATATTCCTTATTAGTTTCATTACAACGAATGACGACTTCAATTAAATTATGACTGCGATGAACGGCTAAATGGGTTAAATTGATGTTAGCTTGGGCAAAAATCGTTGATAACGCCGCTAACACGCCAGGCTTATCTTCAGGGACTGCCACGACGATCCGAGAACCTGGTTCATATAATCCCATTAACTCAGTAAAGGCAGTCAAAATCGTATTGTTGGTAATTAAACCGACTAAGTTGTAGTTTTCGTCGACGACTGGTAAACATCCAATATCGTGCTTTACCATTTTTTCCGCGGCTTGTTCAATTAACGCACTTGGTTTGATCGTGATAACTTTTTTCAACATAATATCAGCGATTTTAGTCTTCGCTAATAAATAGTTTAATTCATGAACACTATAACTACTGGCTTGCGAAGGAGAATTTTGTGAAACAACAGTTTCACTAACTAAACCAACTAATTTTTGGCCTTGTACAATCGGAATGCGATGAATATCGTGTTCCGCCATCAAGTCTAACACTTCCGCAATCGTTTGCTCAGGGGTGGCGGTGATTAAATCTGTGACCATCATATTACTTACATACATAATTTAGCCTCCTAAATACAATTTATTTACATCAGGATTATCTAATAAAGCCAAGCCAGTACCACTTAAGGCTATTTTACCATTTTCTAAAACATATGCATAATCGGCGATACTTAAAGCTTGCCGTGCATTTTGTTCCACTAACAGTACCGTTGTTCCTTCAGCTTTAATCTCATTGATAATTCGAAAGATTTCTTTTACTAAAAGCGGAGCTAAGCCCATACTTGGTTCATCTAAAAGTAATAGCTTCGAGCGTCCCATCAAGGCTCGCGAGATCGCCAACATTTGTTGCTCCCCACCTGAGAGTGTCGCTGCGTCTTGTTTGCGTCTTTGCTCTAAAATTGGAAAGCGCTGATATATTCGCAATAAATCAGCTTTGATCTGGGCTGGGTTTTTGATTTGATAAGCCCCTAATAAAAGATTCTCTTCAATTGTCAGACCAGTAAAAACGCGCCGGCCTTCGGGAACGTGGCCTAAGCCAAGTTTAACTAGTTGATCAGCACTAAGCTTAGCGGTGTTTTTATCATCTAAATAAATTTCACCACTTTTAGCTTCGACTAATTTACTAATCGTCCGTAAAAGTGTCGTCTTACCGGCACCATTAGCTCCGACTAACGCCACAATCTGACCAGTTTCAACAGCAAGACTAACATCTTTTAAAGCATGAATTACGCCATAATAAACGTTTAAATTTTCAATTTTAAGTTTAGCCATGATCATCCCCTAAATATGCTTCAATTACGCGTTGATTGGTTTTTATTTCAGTTGGTGTCCCAGCTGCGATTAATTTACCATAATCTAAGACATAAATCATTTCACAAAGTTTCATCACTAAACTCATATCATGCTCAATTAAAACAATCGTTAAATTAAACTGCTGGCGAATAAACCCAATAAAATGGGTTAAATCTTCGGTTTCCCGTTGATTCATGCCCGCGGCTGGTTCATCTAAAAATAAAATATCACTACCAGTGGCTAAGGCACGGACTATCTCTAGTTCCCGTTGCTTCCCATAAGGGAGGTTTTTAGCTAATTCATAGGCATAGTTATCTAGTTTAACTAACGCTAATAATTCTAAAGCCCGCTTTTCTATCACGTGTTCTGTAGAAAAAAACTTTGGTAATCGTCCAAGCGCGCTGAGTAATCCATAACCAGCTTGGGGATGCATCGCAATTCGCACATTATCCAAGACGGTTAAATCTTTAAATAACCGAATATTTTGAAACGTTCGAGCTAAACCTAAAGCGGCGACTTGATAAGGTTTCTTTTTCCCAATATTAATGGGACCTTGCTGGTTATTTAAAATAATTTCACCACTACTTAAGGGATAAACACCTGTTAAGACATTAAACAAAGTCGTCTTACCGGCCCCATTTGGTCCAATTAAACCCGTTAATGAATGTTTCTTAACACTCAAGCTAACATTAGACACAGCCATTAAGCCACCAAAACTACGCGATACTTGCTTAAGTTCTAAATAGTTCATTTTAGCACCGCCTTTTTAAAATTCTTAAAGCGCCCCAGCGATAATTCTTTTGTCCCTAATAAACCTTGGGGGCGAAAGATCATAGCTAAGACTAAGATTAAGGCATAAATTAAGGTGCGCATATCACCATAACTTTGTAGAAGCATATTAGTTATACCGACAAAGAAAGCAGCTAAGACGGTTCCACTTAATGATCCCATGCCACCAAAGACCACAATAATTAAAATATTAATCGAAGTATTAATCCCAAAGCTTTCCGGTTTAATCACATAATAAGTACTCGCATATAGTGCGCCTGCTAAAGCCGCAATCATCGCCCCTAAAATAAAGGCTAAGGTCTTATAAATAAATGGAGAAATCCCCAAAGATTCCACAGCGATTTCATCCTCTTTAATCCCTTGCGCGACTCGACCAAAAGTAGAATATTTAAAGTTATAGCTAATTAATAACACCACCAACACTAAGCCATAAACTAACGGCCAACTCATAAAATAAGGTATGCCATAAAGACCACGAGCTCCACCAGTAATTTTCAAGTTTAAAATGATAATTCGAATAATTTCGCTTACCCCTAAAGTTGTAATAGCTAAATAATCACCTTTTAAACGTAAAGTTGGAATTGCGACTAATAAGGCCAATAAACCACTGACTAACATCCCTATCGCTACTCCCAGCCAAAAATTATTGAAGCTGGCTTGCTTCAGCGTTAAAATGGCAGTGGAGTAAGCTCCTAACGCCATAAAACCACCGTGACCAAGTGAAAGTTGGCCAGTTAAGCCAACAATTAAATTTAAACTTAAACCTAAGATAATATAAATCCCAATCCAGTATAAAACTGAAGCATAATACGGAGTAATGATTTTAACCACAATTAACCAATTTACGAAAAAGTAAAGTAGAAAACTTAAGCCTAATCCAATGATTAGTTTTTGCCAACTTAGTTGTTTCATACTTTCTCCTTAACGGATTTACCTAATAAACCACTTGGTTTAATCAATAAGACTAAAATCATCAGTAAATAAACCACCGCATCCTTATATAATGAGCTACCAAAACCCGAAACTAAGGCTTCGATTAGGCCAATAATCACGCCACCAATCATCGCTCCTGGAATAATACCAATTCCGCCAAAGACCGCCGCCACAAAGGCTTTTAAGCCGGGTGCTACCCCCATAAAAGGATCAACACTAATATAATATAAACCAACCATGATACCCGCAGCAGCCGCTAAAGCGCTCCCAATCGCAAAGGTCAAACTGATGACCCGATTAACATTAATCCCCATTAAAGCAGCGGCTTCTTGATCCACTGCAACAGCACGCATAGCGCGCCCGATTTTAGTTTTATGAATTAAAAGTTGTAGTAAAAGCATTAAACTGACGGCTAAAAGCATAATAAAAAGCTGCATTAAACTAATCCGTAACCCAGCCCATTGAAAGACGCGATTATTAAAGGCTTTAGGGAAAGCATAAACTTTTGAATCTGTTAGTTTTAAAACAATGTTCTGTAAAAGAATTGAAACACCAATCGCACTTATTAAAGCCGTGATGCGACTCGATTGGCGGACTGGGCGATAAGCTATCCTTTCAACTAACATCCCAATTAAAGCAGTTAATATCATTGAAACAACTAATGCCCCAGCTAATGGTAGTTTTAAAACTGTGATTGACCACATCCCTAAATAAGTTCCAATCATAAAGATTTCACCATGAGCGAAATTAATCAATTTTAAAACACCATAAACCATGGTGTATCCTAAAGCAACTAACGCATAAATACTACCTAACGCTAAACCGTTAATTATTTGTTGAAAAAATTGAATCATTTAGTTACTCTTTCTAAAAAGACCAGGAAAAGCTAAGCTTTCCCTGGTTATTTAATTCTTAAGGATTAACTATTTCGGCTTTAACTTGTTCACCATCTTGAAGTTCGATCATGACAGCAGCTTTAATCGGGTTATTAAATTCATCAAAGGAAATTTTACCCGTTACACCATCAAAGTCAGTTAAAGCTTTTAAAGCATCGCGCACCGCAATCGGATCAGTCGAATTTGCGTTTTCAATGGCTTGTTTTAACATATAAACCGTATCATAACCTAAAGCCGCAAACGTATTAACCTTTTCGGAATATTTTGCTTCATAAGCTTGAACAAAACTTTTAACTTTAGCGTTATCTAATAATGGTGAGAAGTGGTTAACAAAATAAACATCATTCACGTTTGCAACACCACCCGCAAGTTCATTGAAATCAGATGTTTCAAAACCATCTGGTCCGATAACTTTAGCTGTAATCCCCATTTCACGCGCTTTACCTAAGATAATCGCTGCTGGACTAGCGTAGTCAGTTAAAACTAAAGCTTCAAACTCTTTATTACTTAATTTCGTTAAGATTGATTCAAAATCAGTTTCTTTATCGCGGTAAGATTCTTGAGCCACAATTTGACCACCATTTTTCTCAAACTGTTCAATAAAGGCATCTCTTAAGCCAATCGAATATTCAGTTGAGTTATTAAAGACAATCGCCGCTGTTTTCATTTGTAAGTTATTCGAAACAAAATTGGCCATGACGATGCCTTGGAAGCGGTCGATAAATGAAGCTCTAAAGCTGAATGGGTTAACCACATCACCATCCAGCGTTACACTTTCAGCAGTGCCCGATGGAGTAAATAATAATACTTCAAATTGCTTCGCAATCGCCGCTGCGGCTGCCGATGGAGCTGAAGTAGCTGGTCCTAACATCGCCACCACATTATCTTGAGTCGCTAACTTAATCGCATTTTCCACTGCTTTAGTATTATCATAAGCATTGTCATAAAAAATAAACTCAAGTTCTTTCCCTAAAATCCCCCCCTTAGCATTGATTTCTGCTTGGGCTAATTCTAAACCTTTTCTTTCTGGCAAGCCATAAACCGAGACATCACCCGTCAGTTCAAGGTTTACCCCAACTTTAATCGTGTCTTTTGACGGTTTACTCCCACAGGCGCTAACTAGTAAGGATAAACTGGCCATAATTAGCAATTTTTTTATTTTTTGCATTGTTCCCTCCATAGTTTATATAAAGAGAATTGTATCGTAAAAGATTGTGTAAATCAAACATTTTTGTGTAATTATTTTCATAATTCAATATTTTCTTACATATTTATTATCATTTTGCGTTTAATCTCAGTTTTGAAATCCAAAATTATTATATCAAAGTAGTGAAACATTAAAAAACCCCAAAACTAGGGGTTAGTTTGCTAATGGTGCGGATGAAG
>CAZAZP010000045.1:0-5290 GCA_964489695.1 uncultured Erysipelotrichaceae bacterium
CACTTAATAAATTTATCATAGATGATAAATCTTGTCTAGCAATATAAGCATGTCCGGTATCAAGACAAGCTCCCGCTCCCGCTCCTAAAAAATCAAGATATTCATTTACTTGTTCAGCGGTCGAAAAAATTGTTTCTGCGGGTATGACCGTATTTGTTTCATAGCCAAACATATTTTCTAAAGTCAGATTAACTTGAAACTTACGAGCTATTGCTAAATATTTTACAAATAGTTGACGGTTATAATCGTTAGCAGTTTTTTGGATTTTGGTATCACGATAATAACCAGTAAATTTTGTGGCATGAAAAACCAGACTAGGGCAGTCTAGTATCTTCGCTACTTCAAAAAAGCGTTCATTCATTTTTATTTTATAAGTTTGTTCAGCTAAGGGATCATCATGGCGAAACCAATTCGCATGCATTTGAGAAACTTTTAAACCATGTGCATCAATTTGTTGTTTATATTTCTTAGCTACGTCAAGATAATCGTCATTTTCAAACTCACTATTTCGCATATAGGCTGAAAAGTCGATACAATCAAAACCTAATTTAGCGATATGATTCAGGGCAGCTTCAAAGCCTACATAATACGTTAAACAATATTCATTAATACCAACTAACATAAATTACTATCCTTTATACACCACGGAAGTTCCCGTTACTAGATCAGGGAAAGGGGCTCTTTCGTCTTTTTTACCGATCAGGCCAATCAAATAACCAATCCCGAAAAACAAAGTACTGACAATTTTCAGTAAATGTCGGCTTAAGGCGAGGGGGAGTGACATTCTTTCCCCATCTTTATTCACTATTTTTAGCCCGACTATTTGTTTTCCTAGTGTCCCTTGTGCTTTACTGCTATCTAATAACACGAAATAAATAATACTAGCCAAGATGGAAAAAAATGGATGGACATCCGCAAACACGCGCATGACTGCTCCTAACAAAATGGCATCTAACAAAAAGGCAATCGCGCGAGCAATTAATCCAGCTTTTTTATTTCGCATTAAGCTTAATCCTTAAAGAAGCGAGGTAAATACTCACGGTGAGCTGCTAGTAAATCATCCACCACGGCCACGGCTGTTTTACCAGATGGGCAAAGTGGGTTCATTGATAAAGCTGCGATCGTTAAATCGCGATTTCCGGTCACTGCGGCTTCAATCGCCATTAATTCAAAGGCTTTAATATTAGCGATCGTACCTAATAAACGATAATCAATTTTACCGATTGATAAAGGAATTGGGCCATCTTTAGTAATGCGACAAGCACATTCTAAGACCATTTCTTTTTCCATATTACTGCAAGCTCCTTGATTTTGGGTATTAACATATTGAATGTCATTTAGATCATTATGTAAACTGTTAATTAAATTACAAGCTGCATCACTATAATGAGCACCACCCCGTAAATCAAGTTCTTTTGGTTTTTCATCTAGATGTTCGTCTTGGTAAAGCTTAAATAAATCAGCTTCGACTTTTTGGACGACGCGGGCTCGAGTACCACTTTCTGCTAGTTGTTTAAGTTGTGAAGCGAGTTGTTCTTGGGTATTGACGTAGTAATTTAAATAATCATTAGGAATTGCTTGTAGCCCACGAATAAGTTCTGGTTCAAAGGGAATCTCAGGAATATTTTTCATCGTTTCCATGTTTTGATAGCCTAAAAACTTTTCAATTAATTCATGGGTAACATCTTTTTCATCTAAGAAGATTTTTGTTACAAAACCATGGTGATTTAAGCCTTGCCATTCAAGTCTTAAACGATTGTAATCTACTCCTAAGACATCCGCCATTTGAAATTGCATATGTAAAGGTACATTACATAAACCAACGACTTTTCTAAAGCTCGTATAGCGGAAAATCGCTTCGGTAATCATACCGGCAGGGTTACTAAAATTAATTAACCAAGCATTGGGGCATAATTCTTGAATATCTTTTACGATATCAAGGATAACAGGCACGGTTCTTAAAGCTTTAAATAAACCACCAGCTCCATTGGTTTCTTGGCCAATAATGCCATGGCGAAGCGAGATTTCTTCATCTTTTATCCGGGCGTCTAATAAACCTACTCGAATTTGAGTCACAACATAGTCAGCGCCTTTTAAAGCTTCGCGCCGGTCTAGCGTAGTATAAAGCTGAATTGGTAAACCAGCTTTTTTAATCATCCGTTTGGCCAGCTCGCTAACGATCGCCAGTTTCTTTTGACCAGCCTCGATATCTACTAACCAAATTTCCGTGACGGGGAAAGTATCATAACGTTTCAAAAACCCATCAATAAGTTCCGGAGTGTAGCTTGAGCCACCTCCAATTGAGACAACTTTCAATTTTTGCATTAGTCTTGCTCCCTTCTGATTCTAAATGCAACTGTACCTTGATGTATTAAAGCTAATAAATGTCTGGCATATGGTTTTATTAAGCCAATATAATTAACGTAAGCAGCTGGTGGTAAATCTGTTAACATAATATGGATCTCACCGGTATAACGGTTAGATAAATTATTATCGATATAGATGCCGTATTGATAACGCTTAATGGGTAAACTGGGCGGAAGTTTCAATTTCCCGCGACTTTGGGTGGCACGAATAACTTGATTAGCACGATCACTTCGATCAACGAAAATAATTGATTCAACTAACTTCATCTCACTTTCGCTCAGATTTTCGAGATAAACGGGTAAATCGATGCACGGAAAGTCTAGATAATCCGCGAAATACTTCGGATGGTTTTCTGTTAAGACGTCTTTAATTAACTGATTAGCTTTAGCGACCGCAGTTAGTTCAGCACTAGTTGGATCACTATCACCAAACAGCAGAAAGTCAAAAGCTTGGGTGGCGATAATTTCTTGGGCTTGCGTGTAACTTGGTAAATAGCGATGGCGTTCAATTGATGGAACCCCAAAACCAGTCGCGTTTAAGTCATTTTTTGAAGCTAAGGAACTAATGAAAATGCCAGTTAAACAACCATATGCTTGATATTTTTTAGCAGCTAAGACGGCTTCAGTTAAGTCTAAGCCGGTATCGTTTCGCGGATAAAAGTTATGACAAGCTTGGTACTGTTTTAAATTACCTTGCTTTTTAATTAAAGCTAAGCGCTCATCTAATTGATTATAGTTAGAAAGATTATCTTCAATAATAATGCCATAAGGATTATTGGTTAACCTAGCGATTTCAGCATTATTAAAGCCACCATCTAAGCGAACAATCGGAATATTTAAATCCAGTACTGATTTTAAATCATCGACGGTGGCCCCAATAGTTTTTAACATCGTATCGTTAATATCAACATGGCAAAGCATGTTTTGTTTTTTTGCATAGTCAAATAAGAAGCGGAAGGCGGGCGTAATTTCGTTTTGTGTATTTTCAAAGCCCAGATCACCTAATTGAATTGAGGTGAAAATCCGTTGGTAACCTAATGATTTCGCGTAATCAATCCGTGTTTTTAATTCAGCTTCGCTATAAAAGTCAGGATATAAGGAAATGCCTAAACTTATTTTACCAGCCATATTTTTCTGGCCCCCATTCTTTTTCAATTAAGGTTTGTTGGTAATAAATTAAAGTATTGTTTGCTACTTTTTGATTTAATAAAACCCCACTACCAACCACACTATTAACCCCCACGGCGGCTCCTGGTTGGAAAATTACACTAACCCCAGTCCGAACGTAGTCGCCGAGATAAGTTGCATTGGAAAAGTTGGTCGGAACTTCTTTTCGACCTTTGATATGGGCAATTGTTTCGCCATCATCAAAGCGCAAAGTACCACAAACTGTTCCAGCACCAATATCAACTTTCTCACCACATAAACCATAAAACTCACAATGGTGATAAAGATAAGTGCGATGAAAAAGCACCCCGCCAAGTAATTCTGCGGTAAATTCTAAGATACAATCATCACCAATCGTGGAATGACTGCCGACTTTAGCGTAGTTTTTTAAAAGACAATTATTGCCAATCACCACATTATCCGCGATAATTACGCCATTATCAATGATGGTATTATCCCCAATCACACAGTTACCATGAATAATCACGTTTTTACCAATCTTGGAGTTTTGACCTAATTGAACAAAGCCCTCAAGCGTCGCGCTAGGATCAATGAAGCTATGTTTGGCTAACTTATTTTCAGTTAAGCTATTACATAGTATTTCATTTTGATAAGCATTAGCTTCCAGAATCTGCCAGGGTTTATTAATATCAAAACACTGATATTCAGCTTGTAGCACTTTTAATGGTTGGTTTTGGTGGTAATCATTCAGTGATTCTTCTAAGAAACTTTCTAAGGGTGAACTGACACCAACGCGGGTTTCACTAAAGCGACCTTTATTATGTAAGACATACTTTAAAAAGCCTAACTTAACATGGGCTCCAAATAACACATGGCGGGCATCGTTACTCCGGGGATGACCAACAAAGCCTACAAGCTTTTCTCCATCGATTTTCGCAATAATATGATTATGCGGTGAATCTAGGCAAGGATTAAGCAATAAGGTATCACTTGATACATCGATTAAACGTAAAATATCCGTTGGTTGGACTAAACAATCACCAAACAAAATGATGAAATCATCAATAATTAGCTGTTTTAATTGAGCTAAGGTCGCAGCACTACCATTAGTGGCTTTAATTTCATGAACACTCACTAAGGGCTCTTCAAAAAATAAATGCGCAATTTCACCCATCATTTCTGAGCCAATGATGTGGATCTCTTGGACTTTAGCTGATAGCTTTAACGCATCTACCGTTTGCTTGATAACTGGTTGATTCGCAATTGGTAACATCGCTTTATTTCTAATTTCAGCATAAGGCCATATACGACTTCCGGATCCGCCGGCTAAAATAACAACTTGCATTATTTGTACTCCTTTAAGATTAGTTTACCACCAATATTTTCTGATGTCTAGGCAAATAATGTTAGGATTCACATAAATTTCACATAAATTATAGACAATTTAATTACTTGATGTTATAATTTGAATAGCTGTCTTAAGGCAAATAAAGGAAGGAATAAGATAATGGAAAAAATTCTTAATTTTGTCTATGATAAAATTGGTCCAGTTGCTACAAAGATTTCTAATCAGAAACATCTTTTAGCTATTCGTGATGGTTTAATTACGATTATGCCATTAACGATCGTTGGATCGATCTTTATTATCATCGGCGAACTACCAATTGAAGGTTATCAAAACTTTATGGTGGGGTTATTTGGTGAAGAGTTCTGGGGTAGCTTTGTTTGGGATATGGTCTTCCCAGCTACCATGGGTATTAGTGCTTTAATTGCTGTCTTTGCGATTGCATATAGCT
>CAZAZP010000046.1:0-4881 GCA_964489695.1 uncultured Erysipelotrichaceae bacterium
TCAGTTTGCGCAACAGTCATAGATTAATCAGGCTAATGTTCTAATTAAAAACTGGCTTATTCGCCAGTTTTCGCTTTATTCTTTTTATCTGTCAGAAAGACCAAATTATAGCCAAGATACATCAGCACAACGACAATCACTGAATTCAATAAAATTAAAGGATTACGCAGCGCTAAAGCTAATTGACCAAGATATGGAATTTTAAACACTGCCTTACCGACTACATCTTGGGCGGCTACATCCCAATTATCCCAAGCTGAAGTAATATTGCTTTTAGTTTTAAAAACTCGTCCATTATTAGTTTCTAAGATATCCGCAATATAATGAGTCACAAGAACCGTTTTACCTTCGGTAGTCTGCCGTTTAAATGAGATAATATCCCAACGTTCTAATTTATCAAGATCTGTCTTTGCGACAACTACTACATCTCCTACTTCAAAGACCCCAGCCATACTATTAGAAGCAATCGTAAAGGGTTTGATGCGAAAGATATTTAAAGATAAGTTATATGGTAACACCGCGATTAGAAAAAATCCCAGAGCTAAAATTAAAAACAGCGTTGTACCAAGCGATTCAGCTAAGCCTTCCTTTTGTTTAGTCATAGCGAAGCCACTTACTTGTATTTGCTAAGTCCGCTGGACTAGCATTGATATTATTTTGTAGGGCACGATAGATACGATTATTATAAATAATAATATCTCTCGTGTTATAGGTGTTCGTGGCGGAATAGAAATTATCTAATCGTTGCCAAGAATTAATGGTAACTCCCGGCGCATAGCTGTTCGCATTACTTACTTGAGCATCAGTTTTAATCTGATAAATACCACCATTATAACTAACTACATCATTTTTAACATAAGCCACACTTGAGTTATAAGTTGGAATAGTAATTTGTGTCCAAGCACTTGAATGTCCTGGCTCATCAGCTGGCCATGCTGATCCGTTCCAAGAATTTTTAACTTGAAAATAATGACCATTATGAATGACAACTTGACCATAAATATATTCATGATTATTTTGATAGCCATTAACTACCCAAGTCATCCCAAAAACAAATTGGTCATTCATCTTACTCGATAAAATCCGATTAGCGGGAATACCCCAGTCTGCATCAACTAAAACTAATAAATTTAAATCTTCAAGATAAATTACTTTACCTTTGGTATGACCATCGGGAACGGTCGCATATTCTGCTAACGTTAATGCTCCAGTTGGCACATTACTAGTTGGTGTAGTGGTCCATTTACCAATCGGAATATGCACAAAAATGTCACTAGTGGCACCACCAGTGACATTCCAATATGCAAACGATATTGGGATTAATAGAGAAGATACTAAGAAAACTAAACTTAGAATCCTATTGCGCAACAATTTCCTTTTCATCTAATCTACCTGTTTCCCAAGACTATTGAGTTACAACAGCTTTAAATTCTAAATTAATATTTTGATTATAAATTGAATCATAAAGTGCTTTTGTAGCTGGTTCAGTTAAAGTAACAGTAACCGTAATTTCAACTTCATCACCATCAGCAACAATTGCTAAACCTGCACCAGCAAAAGATACATTAACATGTCCGTTAATTTCCGCATTAGCTGATCCACCGATATTTTTGTCTTCTAATGTAACATTTAAAGTTCCATTGGTTCCTTGAGCTGCATTAGTTACATCACTTTCCCACTTAACTTTTAAAGTAAAGACAACTGATTCAACTAGGGTTTTACCAGCCACTGATTCACTTTGAGCAATTCTGCCTGTTGGAACTAAAACTTTATCATCTGCGAAAACTTTTGATAAATCAATAGTCGTTGAAACTTCTTTCCCTTGACCAATTAAAATGATACCAGTTTCAGTATCTACACCAGGATTTACGACACCGCTAGTCCAATATGCAAATGTAATTGCTGATAAAATGAAGCCAAAGATTAATAATAATACTCCTAAACGTTTTTTTGTTTTGTTATTCATAGATTTCACTCTCCTTCAATAGCCATAACTGATTATTAATAAAGATTGTATTATTAGTCAAGTAATTTTATCATTTATCCTAAAATTTGTTCATATTTATACAATATGTATTATTTAAGAACAGATAGAGTAAATCCAAATTTAAGTTCTATTAAAAAAAGGCGGTTTTGTCGCCTTTTCTTTCAAATGTAAATATTTACATTATTTTGAAGTAATTTTCACTAGTTAGCTTTGTCAGCACTGCCAAACATTGCAATTTTAGCTCTGACCACTGCTTTACTAGCTTCAACCCCTGGTTTTAAGAGCTTACGAGGATCAAAACCTTTACCTTGTTGATCTAAGCCAGCTTCGATGTATTCTCTAGTACCAGCTGCGAAAGCCAGTTGTAATTCAGTATTAACATTAATCTTTGCTACCCCAAGATTAATCGCTTTCACGATTTGTTCTTCGGGGATACCGGTACCGCCATGTAAGACTAAAGGTAAGTTATTTGAAGCTTTTTGAACTTCCGCTAAACGTTCAAAATTTAAGCCTTGCCAGTTAGCTGGATAGACACCATGGATATTACCAATGCCAGCTGCTAAAAAATCAATCCCCGTATCCGCTAGTTGTTGACATTCAACTGGATCAGCTAATTCGCCAGCTCCAATAATTCCATCTTCTTCACCACCAATTGAACCAACTTCTGCTTCAACTGAAACTCCCGCAGCGTGGGCTAATGCCACGATTTCTCGCGTTTTTTCCAAGTTTTCTGCTAAGGGTAAATGTGATCCATCATACATAACTGAGGTAAAACCAGCTGCGATAGCTTGTTTTGCTCCTTCATATGAACCATGATCCAAGTGTAAAGCTACTGGAACACTAATCTTTAAATCTAACATTAATCCTTCAACCATTTTGACGACGACATGGAAGCCCCCCATATACTTAACGGCGCCTTCAGATACACCTAGTAAAATGGGTGATTGTTTTTCTTCAGCGACTTCTAAAATTAATTTAGTCCACTCGAGATTATTAATATTGATGGCCCCTACTGCATAATGACCATCACGAGCTTGATTCAAAATCGCTGTTGCTGAAACTAATGACATATATTCCTCCTTGAATTATCCCTTTTATTTTACCATTATTTTCAGATTTTTTACCAATAAAGCGGACTAATGCTTTCAGCCCGCCCTAATAAAAGGAATATTTGCTATAATGGTACTTGTAGTGAAGGAGAGATATGGATAAAAATATTAAAAACATTGTTAATTTTCGTGACTTAGCTGGCTTAAGCGGACGCTTTGGAACGCTAAAAGCCAACAAATTACTCAGAGGCGCTAACTTAAATCAAGTTACCGCTGCAGAAATGCAGTACTTAGTGACTACTAAACAATTAAAAACTGTCGTTGATTTTCGCTCTTACCCAGAAAAACTTCGAACCCCGAATTTTATTTACCCAAGCGTTACCTATCTCGATGTGGATATTCTAAATAGCCAAAGCGATAAAGCACCTGGCGAATTTCATCATGCTCAAACGGCTAAAGAATTACAAGCAGCTATCGATAGTTTAAATCAAGTTTATTATGATTTTGTTGCTAATCCTAAATTGCGCCAAAAATTCGCTGAATTTATTCAAATCGTCTTAAATCAAACTGAAGGCGCCATTTATTACCATTGCATGGCAGGTAAAGATCGAACCGGTTTCGCCACCATTGTTCTTTTAAAAATCTTAGGGATTGATGAAGCTGACATTAAAACGGATTACCTTTATACAAATATTGCCCGGCAAGAACATAATGCCCGTGCATTAAAACATATTGCTCAGCGTTTACCGCTGGAAATGACAGCTGAAATTGAAAGACTCTTACTGACACTATTAGGTGTAACTGAAACTAGTTATAATAATATTGCTTTAGCGATTAAGGAGCATTTTACTGATTGGAATAACTTTTTAATCCAAGGTCTAAATTTATCAACAGCTGATATCGAGCACTTAAGGAAACGATACCTTAAATAAAGGTATCTCAATTGCATCAAGATACTTAGTTAGCTATACTAAAAAAGGGGAAGTTTATGATTAATATTGATTTACACATTCATAGTAATTACAGCCTAGATGGTGAATTCACGCCAGCTGAACTAGTTGACATGTTTGCTAAAAATGAATTGGAAGTTGTGGCAATTGCTGATCACAACACCGTCGCCGCGATTGATGAAACGCGCCGCTTAGCTAAAGCCCATGACATTGAAGTTGTTAGTGGAATTGAGCTCGATTGCCAACTCAACGGCCGTAACTTACAAATTCTAGGCTATTACTTTGATCACCACCAACCAATTTTTAAGCAAATTGAAACTGACATTTTAACTCAAGAACAACGGGCAACCGAACTAAAATTAGCTTTATTAAAACAATTAGATGTCCACGTTGACGAAACAAAAATTATGGAACATGCCATTAATGGGATTATTACCGGGGAAATGATCGCGGAAGTTTTATTAGCTGATCCAGCAAATACTGATAATCAATTACTAAAACCATATCGGCCAGGTGGTGACCGCAGTAATAATCCGTTAGTTAATTTCCATTGGGATTATTGTGCAGCGGGGAAACCACTTTATGTCCCGATTAATTATATTTCCTTAAAAGAAGCGATAGAAATCATCAAACAACATGGTGGTATAACTAGTTTAGCGCATCCAAGTATTATGGTCTTTGAGGATGAAAAATTTTTAGATGAAGTTATGGCGGAAGGCTTAGATGCCATTGAGGTTTATAGCAGTTATCATAGTGCCCACCAACAAAACTTCTATAAAACTTATGCGGTAAAACATGGTTATTTAATGACCTATGGTACTGACTTCCATGGAGCCACGAAACCTACTATCTCCTTAGGTTGTGTTGTTAGTGATGTTTGTAAAAAACGTATGAT
>CAZAZP010000047.1:0-4845 GCA_964489695.1 uncultured Erysipelotrichaceae bacterium
TTAACAACTGAATCAGGCATTCTATCTGGCCCTAATACTTCAAGATACTTGTTATATTGCTTAGTGTCTTGAGGAAACTGATCATAACTAATCCCCATTGGTTCTGGTAATCGTTCCCGCCAATAGTTTCTTCTCAAGTTAGGGTTCTCTTCAACGTGATTGCGGAGCTCTTGACGGCTCTTTTCCACCATTTGAGTTGCTACATCTTTATTCTCTTTATCAACGCTCCCTGCCTCAATACGGCGCCACTTACGCAAGTTATTCTCGAGCTTACGTTGTTCTTGCTCTAAATTGTAACGATTAACGGCCGCTTCGTTTTGTTCTTTGGTAAATGGTTCAGGAATGCTTGATTTACCTGGATACCAGGTACTTAATGAATGTCGACAATTCGGATGGAAGGCGTGATTTTCAATAGCGGTTGCTAATCGCGTATATCCCGTTTCTCGGGCCATTTGCACCGCATCATCATGACTCAATGCGGTAAAGACATCATCGATCATTACGGTACCTTGATACGGCAAGCACATCGGACTGCAGTTTTCATGTTGCGACATTAACACGGTATAAACGCGGATTGTGTCCCTGGCTTTACCTTGAGCATAAAATGTTGCTTGTTGATTAGCGGTTCTTAGATACCTCTAAGCGTAAAAAGCGATATTAACTATGCTTTGACATAAAAACCCCTTACCGTGTCCGGGTTTGGGGGCACATTATTTTAGCACTTATCTTAATCAATCTTTAAATTTAATCAACCAGAAATTTTAAATTGCCTTGTTTGCCATCTAAGCGGTTACCTGCTTCATCAATTGGTTCGACTACCTTAAATCTACGGCCTAAAGTTTCAATTTCCATAAAATCAGTTTGACCAGCTAAAACTTTATCGACACAAGTAATCACATTATCTAGTAACTCTTTGGGTGATTCAAAGGTACCATGATTACGATAAATCTCATCATATTCCGCTTCAAACGTTTTTAAATATAATAAGGCTTGTTTATATTCGGACATTGGTGGAGAATCTTTGCCAAATAGTAAAGTTCCAACTCCCGCTGCGTCCCCAAAGATTGCCACCCGCATCTCTTTGATTAACGGTACCATCATCCCAAAGGTGTGACCAAATACCGGTAACATCTTAATCGTTACTCCACCTAAATCAAACTCTTGTTCATTTTCAAGAGGTTGAAGTTCACCAGTAAAGATTGGAATAAAGTCTTTAATTGGAATCTCCGCTAGTTTTGCTTGTTTACGATAACGAGCTAACCGGAAGTCGCTACTATTATGTTGGTAGAATAATTTAAAGTCATTAGGGTGTAAATAAACTTCGGTAAAATCCCCTGCTCCTGCCCCATGATCAATATGACCATGCGTCAAGATCACAAAAATCTCTAAATCAGTAAACTGCTTAGCGTAGGCTTTTAGATCCCCAAAGCCATCTCCCGTATCTAACAGACAAGCTCTTTTTTCGCCAATTACTAGATAACAACAGTTATTTAAAATATCGATAATCCGAATCAACTTTGGATTAATGATTTCATGTCGGAAATATGTCATGTTAATCTCCTTTATAAAAGTTTCAATAATTCAGCGACGTTAGCTAAATAATCTAAATCATAAGCTTCAATTTTACCTTGATCAGCTAAGCGCGCTAAATCAGGGTTGAGCGGTAACTGGGCTAAAACCGATAAATCATATTTAGCTGCGACTTCTAACACATGGCTTTGACCAAAGATTTCATATTTCTTATTATTATCTGGACAAGTAAAATAAGCCATGTTTTCGATAATCCCTAAAATTGGCACTGACATTTGTTCGGCCATATTCACTGCTTTCGCCACGATCATACTAACTAGTTGCTGGGGTGAGGTAACCATAATCACCCCATCTAAGGGAATCGATTGATAAATAGTTAAGGGTACATCACCAGTACCAGGTGGTAAATCAATGAAAAGATAATCGACTTCCCCCCACATTACTTCACTCCAATATTGTTTAATTACACTCGCTAAAATTGGGCCACGCCATAAGACTGCTTCTGATTCATTATCTAAAAGTAAGTTAGTCGAAATGATATCGATACCTTGCTCTGATAAAACTGGATAAATACCAGCTTTAGTTCCGACCGCCCGCTTGGTTAAACCAAACATTTTGGGAATTGATGGGCCAGTAATATCTGCATCAAAAATCGCGGTATGATAACCGAGCTTATTCATCGTCACGGCTAATAAAGCCGTCATCATCGATTTACCCACCCCGCCTTTACCGCTGACGACACCAATGACTTTTTTAATTTGACTTAGTTCATGGGTCGGCACCGCAAACAGGGGTTTAGATTTATTTAAGGTTTGATTAGTTTCACTCATATTTTTTCTCCTGATTTTAGTCTAACAAGATTTAACTTAAAAGTAAATTTCAGCCAAGTTATTTACGCAATAATCTGCGCTTTAAAACCACAGCTAGCTAAATGTTCAATTAAATCTTCGGGTAATTTATTAATAAACTTCAAAGCTTTATCTAAAGTAATAAGGCGACCAACTGAATGATAGAGCTTATCTTCCGCCATTTGTTTAAAACCAAAAGCGACTAAACAAGCTCTCAGAGCAGGGTCATCTTTGGTTAATTCATAAAAAGTCTGCGATAAATTGATTTCTAACATGCGCTACCTCTTTCTTATTTATTATAGATAACCTCAGTGCTAAATTACAATTGAAACGCCAGTCAGTGAAGTTTGTTATAATGAAATTATGTTAAATCAAATCGAACAAATTCGCCAACAGATTATCAACCATCCCGCTAATGTGGCTTTTACTAACCTTGGCTGGGAACCAATCTTTACGGCCCACCCGAAAGCAAAGATTCTTTTAATTTCCCAAGCGCCAGGTTTAAAAACCCAGTTATTAAAAGCACCTTTTCATGATGCGAGTGGAGATCGACTTCGAAGCTGGTTAGCCGTTGATGAAGCACAGTTTTATAATCCTGAGTTATTTGCTTTTTTACCCTTAGACTTTTATTTCCCGGGAAAAGCCAACCGCGGTGATTTACCACCGCGCCCTGAATTCGCCCCTCTCTGGCATCCTTTATTAATTGATTGTTTACCTGACATTAAATTAACTATTTTAATTGGTTCTTATGCGATTAACTATTATTTAAAGCAAGCTGGTTATCAAAACGCGACTGATTATATAAAAAAATATCAGGATTTTCTCCCGACTTATTTTCCAATTGTCCACCCTTCACCATTAACTGGCCCTTGGCTTAAACAAAATCCCTGGTTTTTAACTGATAATATCCCTGTCTTACAAACTAAGATTAAAGCCTTAATTATTTAAACTTAATCTAAAAAGATATACACGGCTTGATGAAACTGCTCTTGAAAGTGAGTCAACTTTCTAATGGCATTTTTAGTAAAGCGGGTATTAATTGGGCCCACGACTAACTTATAATCATTTAAATTATAGCGTTTAATTAGAGCTACTACTTTACCTTCAAAGCTTTTTAAAGGACGATCAACCCCAATCACATAAGCTTCCACTGGTGATGCATCGGCTAAAAGTAAACTAGCTACATAACCATAATTAACTAAATAGGTTAAAAGTGGTTGGAGCATTAAAATACTTCCGATGGGACGATTAATCGTTACCGTAACAGTTTGGCCTAAAATGGAATAAATACTAGGTTGCTTTTCCATTTGCTGACCCTTTCTTTAAGTAACACTTAAACTTACTTCAATTATAGCGACTTTCACCCTAATAAAAACACTCTTTTGAGTGCTACCTTATTCAGCTGTTAAGTTTAATGCCAATACAATCTCCCCTTCATCTATTTCGCCCGTCGGCAGAAAACCAAACTCATAATAAAGATGCTTTGCTACACTATTACCTGGCACATAAGACAAGCGGACGGTTTGAGCAGGCCCATACGGAAAAGTCTTTAAGTAATTAATAATTTCTTGTAAAGCCATTTTCCCATAGCCATGATGTTGGTAATGTTCATCAATCATAAAGCGCCAAATAATATAAACCAAAGGTGAAGCTAGATCACTTGGCTCTTGATGTCCATAAGATAACATCACAAAACCAACCATCTGTTCATCTTGATAGATCGCATAAGGTAAAGGTAGGATTTTTTGTTCACTTAAAAATACATAAGATTGAGCTAAACTATAGCGATTATCTTCAACGTATTTTTGTTGTTTTTTCTTGGTGGTTAACCGTAAACATTCTTCAAAATTATCTGTCGTAATTTTACGCAGCGCGAGCATATTTTAGTCTCCTTTGACTATCTCGTAAGTATTTTAAGCTTATCTTAAATGTATTACAAGTGGTTTATTACACTTTATTTTAAGCAGTTAACTTGCTTTAAAACAGCAATCTAATTATCATAAAGAAAAGGAGAAATATTTATGTTTAACTTTATGAAAGATGAAACTAAAAACTTCACTAACGCCGATATTGAAGCAAATAAAACTACGGCTGGCTTAACTTATTTGATTTTCTTTTTACCATTAATTACTAGTAATAATTCACAATTTGCTCGTTTCCACGCTAATCAAAGCTTATTATTACTATTAGCTAGTATTGTTGGGTCCTTTGTTTTAAGCCTATTACCACTCATTGGTTGGCTGTTAAGAGGTATTTTTGGCTTAGTGATGTTAGGGTTATTTATTATTGGTTTACTCAATGGCTTTAACGGTAAAGCTGAGCGCTTTCCGATCATCGGTGAAATTGAATTAATTCATTAAAAACACTAGATCAGCATCTAGTGTTTTTATTTATAATTTTAACTAAGTTTTATTTTTTAGCATAACGTTGATAAAGCCTTATCCCAAATTCTACTACTAATGGTAAA
>CAZAZP010000048.1:0-4415 GCA_964489695.1 uncultured Erysipelotrichaceae bacterium
CAGAGTGGGATGCTTTTAGTTTTGACCAGTTACTTTACTTCGATTTTACTGGTAGTTTCTTCATGCTTAATTAAGGGTAATTTTACACTTAAGACGCCATGGTCATAGTTAGCATCGATATTGTCATGATCAACATCAGTAAATCTTATTTGACGAGTAAATGAGGTGCAACGTCTAGCTTTATAAAAGTAGTTTCGTTCTTCATTTTCTTCAGCTGCTTCCTTTTGGGCAGCAATCGTTAATAGATCACCTTTAAACTCAACATTGATTTCATCCTTTTTAAAACCAGGTAAATCAATTTCTACCACATAGTTACCAGCTTCTTGATAGATATCAATATTCTTACCATAGCTAAAGCCAGTAAAAAAGTCATCATCAAAGAAACTGTCGATTAATCTTTCTGGTCTTCTTGTCACTCCGTATTTCATATTTACCTCCTTTTAGCACTATCTGTGTTAGAGTGCTATTTGACACTTTCAGTATAGCATATTATTTAGCACTGTCAAGTATTAAGTGCTAAATTATGATTGGAGGTAAAAATTCACGTTTTTTTAAGCGAATTTGATTAGTTTGATCAAGTGGCAAGAGATAAGCATGTAAAACTTTAGTTTCAATGGCACGACTTAAAGGGGGTAAATCAACTAAGCTGGTTAAAAAGGCTAACTCTGTTTGGGCTTTTAGTTGATGTAAATAGGCTTGACCTAAAGTGCTAAAGCCCAGCACTCTGAGGGGTAGTTCAGTTTGGGCAGCTTGTAATTCAGTTTTGGTCAAATTGACTAAGACATTAACTAAGATACGGTTAATACGAGCTTTTGTATAACGTTTGGAAACTGCTGCAGCTAGAAAGTCAAAATAATTGAAATGTTGTAAAGCATTTTTTCGTAGTTGATTCTCAATCCCTTCACTCATTAAAGCTATTTGGGCTAAGTTGGGATTAGTAATTAATTGATGAGATATAAACGGGTAGTAATCACTGAGACTTAAAAGTTGTTGGTCCGTTAAGACCTCGCTCATCGGGGTTTGCGCATGTACTGATTGCTTATTTAATAAAGCTTGCCGGATGGCAGTCGCACTAGAAATTGGGCCAGTTAACTTTTGGTCATGATAATCATTTTCAACCCGCAAAATAGTGCGCGGTTTAATTGTAGTGTCAACTAAGGCTTGTAAATAGGAGATAGCTAAAATATCATTTGGTCCGATATGACTGGCTAATAAGCCATAGGCTTTCGGATAAGCGTAACCTTGTTTCATGATATCTTTGAAATTATCCGGATTAATTTTTAGGGAGGAGATTTCTTGTAGTTCAGCTAAATTATTAGTTTCACTACCAAAGACTACTTGCGATACTTGTAATAACTCTAAATATTTAATGGCTCCACTAGCGAATTGGCGGGCTGATTGATTAGTATAAATAAAAGGTAGTTCAATCACTAAGTCAACCCCAGCTTGTAAGGCTTGTTTGGTTCGAGCCCATTTATCAATGATGGCGGGTTCACCGCGCTGCACAAAATTTCCTGACATTACCGCGACCAAGACATTTGTTGGAGCCAAAGCTTTGGCTTGTTGTAGATGATAAAGATGGCCATGGTGGAAAGGGTTGTATTCAACAATGATTCCAGTTGCTTGCATAAGATCACCATGATAAATATAACATAATCAACTATTTTAAAGTAAATTTGTTATAGTAAAAAGGGGGTTATGATGGAAAAGATAAAATTAACGACAATTTCAACAGTTGATTCAGTTAGTCTCAGTGCGGATCTTTATTTACCAAGATTACCACAAGGTTTAATTGTGATTTTTCACGGTATGATGGAGCATCGCGCACGATATCAGGAGTTAATTGATTTTTTAACTGAAAAACAGTACGCCGTCTTAGCTTGCGGGATGCGCGGCCATGGCGAATCAACCTTACCTTTAGGGTATTTTGGTAAAACACAAGGCTGGTGGTTAAATCTTTTAGACTTAAGAGCTTTAGTAATTCAAGCCCGTCAGCGCTTGCCAGAGTTACCTAATTATTTAATTGCTCATAGTATGGGGACGTTATTTGCGCGAGCCTATTTAAAATATTTCCCGGATGAATTTAAAAAGGTCGTGTTAAGTGGTACTCCAGCTTCCGATCCATTATTACCATTAGCGCTTATTCTAGCCCATATACAAAGGATTAAGCCAGGTGATTTGGCGCCTAATCCATTACTCCATAAATTAGTCATTGAAAACTATAATAAAGCCATTAAAAATCCACGCACGCCTTATGATTGGCTAAGTTATGATCAAGCTAATGTGGATAGCTATCTAGCTGATCCGTTAGCTGGCTTTGTGTTTACGACGGGTGGATTTCTTGATTTATTTAAAGTAACCAAACAAGCTTATAGTAAAACTGGCTGGAAAAAACCGAACCAACCAGCTGAAATCTTTTTTATAAGTGGGGATGATGATCCTTGCGCCTCACCTCGGGCCTTTGCTTTGGCGATTGCCCAGATTAAAGCCCGCGGTTATAAACAGACTTTTGGACGACGTTATTTAGAGATGCGCCATGAGATTCTGCATGAAGCGGAGCGCCAAACTGTCTTTCAAGATATCGTAGACTTTATTGCTGCTAAACCTATTAAATAAATTGACAATCGTTGAGCCTTTTTCTATAATGATAGAGCTAAGAGAATTAGGTGAAGGCAATGTTTTGGACTAAAACTGAATTATTAAGTAAAAAAACCAAGCATTTTAGCTTTGAGACAAAGCTTAGCTTTGAGCCGAGTGAATTTAGCCACCATGAACGATTGATTAGTGTTAAAAGTGTCTTGGTCCAAGGCCAAGGTTACTTTGAAAGTCATAGTCTGACTTTAACCTTAGCACTTAAACTTAGTGGTATCATGGTCGTACCTTGTGCTATTACTTTAGAACCACTAGATTATGAGTTCTCATTTGAGAGTAATGAATCCTATGATTTTAAAACCTCAACTGAAGAAAATGTGGCGTATCTAACAACCGAGCAGCTAGAATTAAGACCATTAGTTAAACAATTAATTCTCGCTGAAGTCCCGTTTAAAGTAGTCGCGATTGATCCGAGTGATTATCCCCGAGGAAAAGATTGGGAGGTAATTAGTGAAGCCAAGCTGGCTAGCCAACAAAAGACCGAACTTGATCCGCGGTTAGCCAAGTTGAAAGAATATCAACATCAAGATGATTAGGAGGTTATAGGATGGCAGTTCAACAACGTCGTACATCAAAAACTAGAAAAGCCAAAAGAAGAACACATTTCAAACTGGCTCCCACGACGCTAGTAAAATGTGAAGCTTGCGGTGAGATGCGTCAAGCCCACCACCGCTGTGCCTGCGGTTATTACCGCGGCAGCCAAGCAGCATAAGCAATAATTGATGTCAAAAAAAACCAGGTAACTGGTTTTTTTTATGTTGAGCTTTACTATACTTTTTTTAAAAGATAGACTATAATAGTGGTGATAAGTGGTATATTGTGGGTAAAGGTGGGATTAATATGTTCATCGGCGAATATCACCACAACTTAGATGGCAAGGGCCGGATTATTATTCCGATCAAGTTTCGGGAGCTTTTTGCAAACAAGGTTATCGTTTCCAAAGGGTTTGATGGTTGTTTAAATATCTATACACTGGAACAATGGGAGCAATTATTAACTAATCTGGCGAAGTTACCGAATACCAAAATCGAAGCTCGTCAATATAAGCATATGTTAACCGCGAAAGCAGCAGAATGCGAATTTGATAACCAAGGTCGGATTCTTTTGCCTGATCCACTCATTAAAGAAGCTACTTTAGAGAAAGCTTGTGTTTTGGTAGGAGTAGTTGACCATGTTGAAATTTGGTCAAAGCCAGCTTGGGAAGCTTATTATTCGTCAGCTCAAACTAGTTTTGAAGCCGTAGCGGAACAATTAACTGATTTTCTGCTATGAACCACTTTAGCGTTTTATTAAATGAAAGTCTGTCGGGCTTAAACATAAAGCCAACTGGTATTTATGTGGATGGCACTTTAGGCCGTGGGGGACATAGTTTAGCCATTGTAAAGCAATTAACCACTGGCCAGCTCTATTCCTTTGATTTAGACCAACAAGCTTTAGCGGAAGTTGCGCCTCAAGCTAAAGCATATCACCAGCGATGGACTTTAGTTCATGCTAACTTCAAAGACATCAAAACAGTCTTAGCTAGCTATCAAATAGCCGCCGTTGATGGCATCCTCTTAGATCTAGGCGTTTCTTCACCGCAATTTGATGAAGCCGCCCGTGGCTTTAGTTATCGCTTTGATAGTCGCTTAGACATGCGGATGGATCAAAGCCAAACGCTCACGGCTTATGAGATTGTTAATAACTATTCAGCTGAGCAGTTATTAGAGCTACTTTACACTTATGGTGAAGAGCGTTACGCGCAGTTAATTGTTAAAGGTATC
>CAZAZP010000049.1:0-3749 GCA_964489695.1 uncultured Erysipelotrichaceae bacterium
ATATCCTCCTTAATAACTTTATTAATTATAACATAATAAAAAACAAGGTTTCCCTTGCTTATGAATTTTTTAAGATAATTGATTGCATGGTCGTCGCTGCGATATCAAGCTTATCCGAACAGCGTTCTAGCGCATCGTAGATTCTAACCCAAGCAATCGCTTCAAACGGATCAATCACGGTATTAGTTAAGGCTTTCATCGAAGCTAAATACAAGCGATCACCTTCTTCTTCGAGCGACATAATCGTTTCTAACTGGTCTTTTAACACCTTTGATTTCCGGAAATTTTTAAATTCTTGCATCGCGCTTTGTAGAACTCGAATAGTTTTAACAATCAGCCGCGTAAATTCTTGCGTTTCTGGTCGTAAGCGGACCACATTAAACATATAAATATTAAACAAAACCTCTTCAATTGAGTCGGTAATATCATCTAAGTCATCCGCTAGATCTAAAATATCAGTAAATTCCAGTGGCGGTAAAAACTCTTTCATTAAATAACTATGCATTTCATATTTCGCCGCATCCGCCGCTGATTCAATTTCATGCATCTCATCTTTTAACGTTTCGATTAACGCTGGATTAAATGCATGGACAATCTGATCCAACATTTCCGCGGCTTGTAAGCCATAATCAACTGCTTGAATGAACCCTTGATAATAATCAAAATCTTTTTTCTTTGCCATCTTTGCTCCTTAAAAGAGACGAATAAAAATATTCGCCATCAAATAACCTAATAAACCACAACCAGGAAAAACTAAAATCCAAGAATAAGACATCTCTTTGACAATATTCCAATTAACCTTATTTAAACCTTTCGCGGCTCCAACCCCCATAATCGCAGTAGTTTTAGTGTGTGTCGTACTCACTGGAATACCTAATAAAGTCGTAATTAGTAAACTCACAATCCCTGCTAAATCAGCCGCGAAGCCTTGATATTTATCTAGCTTAACCATCTTGACTCCGACTGATTTGATAATTCGATAACCACCCACTGAAGTTCCAAACGCCATCGCGGCGGAACTAATAATCATCATCCATAATGGAATAATAAATTGTTCTGCACCAGTTTGACCTTGCGCTAAAAGTGCCCCCAGCATAAAAACTCCCATAAACTTTTGACCATCTTGCGCTCCATGCATAAAGGCCATCCCGGCTGCGCCCACAATCTGCGCTCTAGTAAAAAACTTCGTGGCTTTTTGGCGTTCCACCCGTTTAAATAAATAAGTAATGATGCGCACAAAAATCCAGCCAAAAATAAAGCCAAATAAAACTGAAAAAATGATGCCATAAATAACTTTTGACCATTCAGCTAAGTTTAAAACTTTAAAACTATTTTGTAAGCTAATCCCAGCCCCAGATAAACCCGCAATCAACGCATGACTTTCACTAATCGGTAACCCTAAGGTCCAAGACATACTCGACCACATTACAACGGAAATCATCGCAGCGGCTAAAGCAACTACGGCTAAATGACTATCGCCACCGAAGTCAACTAAATTATAAATAGTTTGAGCCACGCCCGCACTGAGCCAAGTCATGATTAAGACACCCAAAAAATTAAAAACTGCGGCCATGATAATCGACGTTTTAGGCGGTAACGCCCGCGTCGAAACACATGTCGCAATCGCATTTGGGGCATCGGTGCCCCCATTAACAGTAATAACACCTAAAACTAAAATCGTAATTACTAAAAAAACTGGGTTATGAAACAACTGATATATAAACTCTCCCAATGAGATCGTCATGCTGCTCTGCTCCTTTAACCGTACGATTTTATCTTAACGATTTAGCATCATTTAGTCAAATCAACGCCCGTGATTGCGTTTTAGAATTATCCTGCTTAAAATAAGAGCTAAAGGAGTACTACTCATGTTAAAAATAAAAGCACTACTTGATAGTCAATTAGCCCATAGTTATAGCGGGTATAGCTTGGCGTTAGTTACTGGCCAACAAGCACCCTTACTAATAGCTAATGGGAAACGAAATTATCAAGACCCAGAAAACAATGTTAACGCCTCAACTTTGTTTGATTTAGCCTCTTTATCGAAAGTAATTGGTACCACTACCGCGATTTTAAAGTTAATTGAAGCGGGACATTTTCATCTACAAACTAAAGTTAACGCTTTATTACCTAATTACCAGTGGGCAGATACCACCATCTTTCAACTATTAACCCATACCAGCGGACTACCTGCTGATTTAAAAAGCTATAAAAATTGTCAAAATAAAGCAGAATTTATCGATTTTATCTATCAAATCAAACCCACCATCTTAGCCGAACCAACCGTTGTCTATTCTGATTTCGGCTTTATTCTTTTAGGTTTTATCGTTGAAAAATTCGCTGGCTCATTACCTGAATATTTAACTAAACAAGTTTTTTCACCACTTCAAATGCGAGCCACCACCTATCATCCAATTAATAAAGATGATTGTGCCGCGACGGAGTTAACTACGACTCGGGGCCTCATCCAAGGAGAAGTGCATGATGGTAAAGCTTATTTATTAGCTGGTGAAAGTGGCAACGCTGGTCTTTTTTCAACGGCCAGTGATCTCGCTAATTTTGCGCAAATGTTATTAAATCAAGGCAGTTTATTTAATGAACAAATTTTAACTCCCGCCACGATTAATTTATTAAAAACTACTTCAACCGCTAATTTAAATGAAAATCGTTCCCTTGGTTGGATGAAAAGAAATTTATCTGCTTCCCAAGGTGATTATGCGAGCAATAATCTACTTTACCATACTGGTTTTGCTGGGACTTCATTTTTATTAGATTTTGATTATCAACTAGCGATTATTTTACTCACCAACCGCATAAATCCCCGGCGTGATAATCCGGGGATCTTTGATGTTCGTCCTTTATTACATAATTTAATTTATCAAACCATTATTCAGTAATACTTGGTGTTTGCCATAAATCAAATGGATATAAACCTTGTTCTTTATACGCCAATAATTGCGCCACCACATTTTCTTTATCACTTTGGTAGGTCACCCCAAACCATTGATCAGTTGAAGTCATCAGCTTAACCTGGATTTTCCCACTGGCTAATAAAGTTCCTACTGCCGTCGGAATCACATGTTCCGCTGTTAAAGGATCACTAATAATATTTTCTTGTAAGAAATCGTAAAAGACTTGTTCACATTGAGCAAATATAGCTGGTGTAAAGCCCCAATAATTCATCGAGACCGCCAAATCCGCCGCTAAAGGTAACCAATCACCCGTTGCTGCTTGATAGAAAACGTGGTCATTTTCAGCTTTAATGTGTTTAATCTCAGTGATTCTTTGCAAGTAATTATTTTTAGTCTCACAAATAGCCCGACTAACCGTACCTTCAAGCGATAAGGTTTTATTTAAGGTGTAAGCAACCATCCCATAATGATTGGCTTGCACTTCTTTGGTTAAAAATTCATACATTTGTTTAAAAGAATTTCGGCCATAATAGTCATCCGCATTAATAATCATAAATGGCCCAGTGATTTTATCTTTTAAAGTTAATAAAGCTTGAGTAGTCCCCCAGGGTTTGACTCGCTTGGGATCAGCGGTAAAATTAGCTGACAAATCAGAGATCGTTTGAAAACTATATTCTACCTCCATTAACCGACGGATTTTATGGCCTAAAGCTGCTTCGAAAACAGCTTCATGTTCCGGTCGAATAATGAGAATTACCTTTCGAAACCCCGCTTGATAAGCGTCATAGATGGAAAAATCAATGATACTTTCACCATTGTTCCCTACCACGTCAATCT
>CAZAZP010000050.1:0-3238 GCA_964489695.1 uncultured Erysipelotrichaceae bacterium
AATAGCCAACAAATTGTTTTTTTTGGTGGAGCAGGAGTATCAACTGAAAGTAATATTCCAGATTTTCAGTCGCTTAAAACAGCCCCAAATACTGACTATTATCTTCGTCATGAATATCTTTTAAGCCTCAGTTGTTTTAAACAAGAACCCAAACGTTTTTATGATTACTATAAAAAATCCTTGATTCATTTAACAGCTAAACCAAATTTAGCGCACCTAGCATTAGCTCGCTTAGAAAAACAAGGAAAATTGCACGCTATCATCACCCAGAATGTGGATAATCTTCACCAACAAGCTGGATCAAAAAAAGTGATTGAATTACATGGTTCAGTCTATCGTAACTATTGTCCGAATTGTCAGAAGTTTTTTGATGTTAATTATATTTTGGCTAGCCCAGCGGTACCCTATTGCGATAATTGTCAAAGCGTGATTAAGCCTGAGGTGGTTTTATATGAAGAAGCACTTGATGGTAACGTCTTAAACCAAGCCATTAAAGCAATTAGTAGTGCGAAAGTTTTAATTGTTGGCGGTACTTCTTTGTTAGTTTATCCAGCAGCTGGTCTAATTAACTACTTTACCGGCGATAAATTAATTATTATTAATGAAACCCCCACTCCCTATGATCAACTGGCTGATTTAAAGCTTACTGGTTCAATTGGGCAAATCTTAGATTCTGCGATTGCTCACTAGTTCTCGCTCTCTTACACCTTTATTAAAACCCACTTAGTGTAGTGGGTTTTAATTTATTCCTCACTCGGCTTAATCGGGGGAGGAAGCGATTTTGAAGTACTTCGCTTTCTTTCCTTTAAAGCCCAGGTTAAAACATATTCAATTTGTCCATTAATAGACCGAAATTCATCTTCTGCCCAAGCCGCGATTTGGTCATATAAATCACTGGATAAACGCAGTGGTATTTGCTTCTTGGCTTTTGACACGGTTAGTATAAGCTGCCACTATTAACGATTGGTTGGGCATCTTTACTACCCACTAAGACAACTAGTAAATTCGAAACCATCGCAGCTTTTCGTTCGTCATCTAGTTGAACTACGTTATTATCGTTAAGTTTATCGATGGCCATTTCCACCATGCTGACAGCTCCTTCAACAATCATTTTACGAGCATCAATAATTGCTGATGCTTGTTGGCGTTGCAACATCACAGCCGCAATCTCTGGAGCATAGGCTAAATAAGTAATCCGTGCTTCAATGATTGCTAAGCCAGCTTCATCCACCCGTTTTTGGATTTCTTGTCGAATCCGTTCCGCCACGATGTTTGAAGAACCTCTTAAACTACCTTCATCTGGTTCACCATCACCTGTTGTATCAATACCGGGCGCCATATCATAAGGATAGATTCTCACAATATTTCGGACCGCTGAATCAACTTGTAAAGAAAGATATTCTTTATAGTTATCAACTTCAAAGACCGCTTTGGCCGTATCTTGAACTCGCCACATCACCGCAATCCCAATTTCAACCGGATTACCTAAAACATCATTAACCTTTTGTTTGGCATTATTTAAAGTCATTATTTTTAAAGAAATTTTTTTGCTAACCACTTCTTTAGTTTGAGTAGATACACCCGTACTAGCAATTAAAACATTGCGTGATTTACCATCGTCAACATCACCACTTTGACCAAGTCTAGTATGAGCTGCTGGATTAATGGCAATCGAAAACGGATGAACAAAATAGAAACCCGCTTGTTTAATGGTTCCAATATATTGACCAAATAAAGTTAAGACTAACGCTTCATGGGGTTTTACCACTTTTAAGCCAGCTAGCAAGATCGGACAAGTAATAATTAATCCAATTCCTAGTAAAAAGATTATAAGTCCGGAACTACCGCGATAAATATCAATTAATACCCCGCCGAAAAAAAGTAAATAAAAGCCTAACAAGAAACCTGCTAAGATTAAAAACAACATTAACATTCCATTTTTGGGGTTTAATACTTTTTCTGTCATAAAAAATCCTCCTGTTATTTATGATATCAATTTGATATCATTAATACAAGAGTTTAATTAATTTCTATTCATTTTCTATCTAACATTTTACAAGCTCTAAAACACTAAAGGTTAATCTGCCATTTTTGTTTTAGCTCCGCTACCTTCGTTTTACCACCAGGTATTTTATACATTCGGGCAAAAAAGTATGGAAGTAAGCTTTCTGATGACTGTTTAATCTTGGAACGTTGCAGATAATTAATTTTTGCTTCCCAATTCAATAAAAGATCATCTGGATACACATCTTTAAAATAATCCAAATATTGATAATATAAATATAAATTATAATCCCTACTACTAAAAGCCATTGACCAAGCAATTCTTTCTTTTTTTACCTGCTTTTTGCCTTGGCGTTTATTTAGCCCTATTGCTCTAAAAATTTTGATACGCTTGATAAACCAGGTCTTATTTGGGTAAAGAGATTTTAATTCTTCAAATAGAAAGTGACCTCTTTCATGATAATTAATTAATAGATCTAAAATCGTCTTTAAATATAACTGTCTTTTACCTGCCAATAAGTAAAGTTCTTTTAATGCCAGTTTATTTAAAAGAGCTTCTAAATTATTAGACGCGTTCAAGTTGATATCATGTTTAAATTTTTCAATTATTAAAGCAAGTTCTTGATCATTATTAATTAAAGCTATAAAATATTTTTGAATTTTACCGAAAACTAAATAACTGGTACAATATTGCGCCAGTGCTAAACGATCAACTGATATTTTTTCTTTTATTGTAAGTTGTTTTAAAATAATCTGAACCGTATCTTCATAATAATAACGCCAGCTGCCCCGAAAATTAGTCAGTCTTTCTGCGATTAATTGATCCATTAAATCAACTTTTTGTTTTAAATAATTTTCTTCAATAAATTCATCAAAGAACAAATGCTCAATAAATCTATCTGTATAACCTTGAGTATTATTTATAAAATATTGCTTACCCACCCAATCAAAAAGTTTTTGTTTGAGCTGTTTATCAGCTACCGTGATAATTTCTTCAGCCAACGGCTCTAAATTTGCTAATAGTTGATCACGTGTATCATAATTTACCGTAAAACCCTGGCGTTTTAATTTCTGGTGTAAATGGTGAATCACAGCTAAGGCAGCTGATAATTGGCGATGTTCAATTAAATAATTAACATCATCACTTAATAATTGCTGGAAAGCAGCTGAGAAAGCTTGTTCAGCTCCCTGAGGGATTATTTGATTACAATTAAATTTTCGAAATAGTTGATTG
>CAZAZP010000051.1:0-3082 GCA_964489695.1 uncultured Erysipelotrichaceae bacterium
ACCGTCTCAACGTGGATTGTTTCGGGAAACATATCAACAAGACTAAGCTCTTTAATTTGATAGCCTTGAATCACAAAGGATTTTAAATCTTCAGCTAATGTTTTAGGATTACAAGAAATGTAAACTACTCTTTTAGGATTTAGTTTAATAATCTCAGAAATAGTAGCTTCACCTAAACCTTGGCGTGGTGGATCAACGAAGATTACATCGATTGGAGTTTTAATAAATTGTTGGACTTGGCTCGCTTCACCTAAAAAGAATTTGGCGTTACTAATTTGATTTAGTTTGGCGTTAGCTTTGGCGTCGTTTACCGCCGCTTTAACTACTTCAATGCCATAAGCTAGTTTAGCTTGTTGGCTAGCTAATAAAGTTAAAGTTCCAATCCCTGAATATAAATCCAAAACTATTTCGTGTTTTTGTAAGTTTGCATAGTCTAAAGCCACTGCATAAAGTTTATGAGCTTGCTGATGATTCACCTGATAAAAGGCTTGACTAGAGATTTGAAATTTTAACCCAGTTAGTTCATCAGTTAAATAAGCCGTCCCAAACAGAATTTCTGCTTGTTTACCTAAAATTACATTACCAGTAGTATCATTATAATTAGCGATAACTGAAACAACCGCTGGAAACTCAGCCACTAATTTTTGGCTAATTTCTTTTAGGCTAACTGCAGGGGCTTGAACTACTAAAGTTACCATATATGTTTCATTAGCCATTGCTTGACGAATAATTACATGACGGATGGTTTTTAGCTGGTATTCTTTAATCAGCTTAGCTAAATAAAAAATCATTTCATTAGCTAAGTCACTTTGTAAGGCGCAAGCAACAAAAGGTACAATTCTGTGGCTTCTTTTTTGATAGAAACCAAACTCTAAATTATCGCGCTGATGGCGAAAAGGAACTGAGACCTTATTACGATAGGCTTGGCTATCTTCCATCATCATAATCTTCTTAACTAGAAAGTCTAATTCCTTTTTCTTTAAATAAGTATTGACAATTTGGAGCTTTAATTGACTTTGTTCATTGGTATTTAAATGTTGTAAATCACAGCCCCCACAAAGTGAAAAAACCGGGCAAAAAGGTTCAGTCCGATTTGGGCTTTTAACCGTTAGTTGTTCAATTACTCCAAAAGCATAAGTTTTATTAACCTTAGTAAGCTTAAAACTGCCACTTTCACCAACTAATAAATATGGAACGAAGACAGAAAAACCTTGGTAATTAACATGACCATAACCCTGGATGGTATAATCATCAGCTTTACCAAAGATAATATCATTTATTTTTAAAAAAGGAGCTAGCATTATTCGCTAGGCTCCTCATCTTCCACTGGTGCTTCTGGTTCAACTTCTTTTTCAGCATGCTGCTCGGCATAGCGATCAAGAATCTGTTGGGTATAGGCTGGATCGACTGGCTCTGATATTAACTGTAAACTAGCTATTTCCATCGTGGCGCTTTTCTTTAAAACGTAATAGATAAAAGCTTCTGGATCACTAGCAAGATTAAATCCTTGAACCTCAAGATCATATTGGCGTTTCACCCCTGGGTCAGCTGTAAAATATTCTTCAATTGGTAAGACGTTAGTTACTTTTGAATAAGCGGCGTTAATTCCTTGTTTAATATCAGTTTCGCTCATATTTTCATCAAATTCTAAAAAGACTTTTAGTGTACCGGTTTGTAAGTCAATTTCAACATTTTTAACATTCGGCAACTGTTTTAGATCAGCTTTGATATTACTTATCTCATCTTTAGTAATGGCTGGATTAAAGTCTTCTTTAAACCGATCACCCGAATTAATCTTCCCAGTGTTCATTTGAGCTGAAAATAAAATACTGCCTAACACAATGAAAGGAATCAAGAAAATAATTAAGCCGGAAATAAAGATAATGTTAGTTTTGTTTAATTTAAAACGTCGTTTCTTAGGTTGATTTTCCATATTAGTCTCCATCTGACGCATTTATTATACTAAAAAAGCCAATTGAAAGGCAACTAATCAACTAGTTGGGCTTTTAAAACCTGTAAGACCAACTGACTAGTTAAATTAGGATTAGCTTGACCTTTAGTTTCTTGCATAACTTTACCAACTAAAAATCCCACAATCCGCTCTTTTCCTTGTTGGAAATCTAAAACAGCCCCGGGATTGGCTTGAACTAATTTTTCAATTAAACTTAATAACTCTGCTTCATCACTAATTAGATTAACCGGGTTTTTAGCCAGCAGTTCAGCTGGATCTTGACCCAGCATAATGTCAGGTAATAAAGCGCGGGCTTGGTTACTAGAAATTTTATTTGTTTTAAGTAGTTGAAGTAAACTAACTAAACTGGCTGGAGTTAACTTCGTTTCAGCCAAAGTTAACTGTTGCCTATTTAAATAACCTAAGACATCACTAATCAGCCAATTAGCTAACGTAACTTTTTCTGGCGTTAATAACTGTGCCTGTTGATAAAAGGCTAATAAAGCTGGATTATTTAAAAGAATCTGAATATTAACTAAACTTAGTCCCGCTTCTAGTAAGTCAGTTCGATAATCATTTAGCAAAGTTGGTAAACCAGCTTGAACCACCTTTAACCAGTTAGCAGTTAAATGAATCGGTAAAATATTAGTTTCGACTAAATAATGATAATTAACCATTTCATCTTTACTGCGCATGGCGACTGTTTCACGCGTTTTTTCATCAAAACGACGGGTTTCTGCTTCCACTTGCTGTTTATTAGCCAATAAGTTAGCTTGGCGGTTAATTTCAAAATCTAAGGCTTTCCCGATATTACTAATTGAATTTAGGTTTTTAATTTCAACCTTTTGGCCCAAAATCGCTGAACCTGGCTCTTTTAAAGAAACATTGATATCACAACGTAAGGATCCTTCTTCCATCTTAGCATCAGAAACACCGGCATAAAGTAAAGTCAAACGTAATTCATCCACGTATTCCATCGCTTCAGCACTGGAGCTTAACACTGGTGCACTAACAATCTCAATCAAAGGATTGCCACTCCGATTAAAGTCTAACAAGCTGCCTGCGTTAGTATGAACTTGTTTGGCAGTATCTTCTTCTATGTGTAAACGAGTAATTGCTACTACTTTATTA
>CAZAZP010000052.1:0-2636 GCA_964489695.1 uncultured Erysipelotrichaceae bacterium
GCTACTTTACACTTATGGTGAAGAGCGTTACGCGCAGTTAATTGTTAAAGGTATCGTGCAAGCGCGCGCTAACCGACCACTAACAACAACATTTGAGTTAGTTGATGTGATTAAAAGTGTTTTGCCAGGTCGAGTTTTACGCCAAAAAGGTCATCCCGCTAAACAAACATTTCAAGCTTTACGGATAGCGGTTAATGATGAACTAACTAGTTTAAAAAAAGTTTTAACAACCGGGTTAGACTTATTAAATCCAACTGGGCGCATGGCGGTCATCACGTTTCATTCTTTAGAAGACCGCTTGGTCAAACAAGCCTTTAATCAAGTGAGCCAAATTCAGGTTGATAAACGTTTAGTCTTACCCGCTGCTGAGTTACCTCAACCAGCGTTCTGCTTGGTAAATAAAAAACCTATTCTGCCGACTGAGGCAGAAATCCAACAAAACCACCGCTCGCAAGGAGCGAAATTACGCATTATTGAAAAGAGGTGAGAATTGTGAGTAAAGTAAAACATATTAAACGACGCCGCAAATTACGTAAACGAGCTTTTTCAGTTTTCTTTTTTGGTTTGGCTTTAATCGTTTATTTAATGTCTTCAATCTTCTTAAAAGCTTACACGTTCTCCTTAAGTGCGGAATTGAAACGAACTCAAAATGAAATTCAAACTGCCAATCAAAAGCGTGACATCTTACGGGATGAAATCGCGCAATTAACTAATCGGGAGCGCGTCTTAGAAATCGCTCGGCAAGCTGGCTTAACTAACAACCAAGAAAACATTACTTATTTACCAATCGGAGATTAACATGAAACGGCATAATTGGCATGTGTTATTGATTTTTGGTGTCATTACCTTAATCATGGCACTTTTATTAGTCAATATTTTTTATATTATAGTTTTTAAGACTCATTTTAATAGTCACACTGATATTGAGAAATACAGTAAAAACGTTGGCCAATATACTGAAATCCTTCAAGCCAAAAGAGGTACGATTTATGATAGTCAACAACATCCTTTAGCACTCGATGTTACTTCATATAAAATAATTGCTAATCTCGATAAACAAAGATTTAATTATGCTGGAGAACCAGCCCATGTGGTTGATCCAGTTTTTACTGCGCAACAATTAGCCCAATATTTAAAAGCCAGTGAACAAACGTTAATTGGCTATTTAAGTCGAACGGATGCTTTACAAGTTGAGTTAGGAGTGGCGGGAAAAGATCTGACTGCCCAAACGAAAGAACAAATTAACCAGTTAAATTTGCCGGGCATCAGTTTTGTGAAGACAGTTTCGCGCCGCTATCCGGAAGGGGATTTCGCATCTTATATGTTAGGCTTTGCGCGTTATCAAGAGACTAAACAAACCATCATTGGCGAGATGGGGTTAGAAAGCATCTTTAACCAAACACTACTTGGTACCAATGGTTATCGAAAATATCCCGCCAGTAAAGGCACAAATATTATGTTACCCGGTGCTCAAGTAGAAACCAATCCTGAAGTATCTGGCCAAGATATTTATTTAACGCTTAATTATGCTGCCCAAAATTGGTTGGAACAAGCGTTAGCTAAAACTATGGTAGAAAAAAATGCTTCTCATGCTTGGGGTGGGTTGATGGAGCTCAGTACTGGTCGCATTTTAGCTATGAGTAGTTATCCAAGCTTTAACCCTGAACTGGTTAACCTTAGTGATTATGTTAATTATAATACGCGCTATTTATTTGAGCCCGGTTCGACCTTTAAAGCCTTTACCTATGCGGCTGCGCTAGATGCTGGAGTTTATCCAACTGCCAAATATGATTCATCTATTTTTTATATTGATGTGGTGGATGGTGTGATGAAACGTGCGCTAAAACGGACGAAACACGGGGCGATTAGTAACGCCTTAAGCAATTCTTGGGGTATGTTAACTTTTGATGATGGCTTTGTGTTATCTTCCAATGTCGCAATTGCGGAACTATTAACCAATTATTTAAAACCAGCTACTTTTAGACAATATTTAAATGATTTTGGTTTTTTTCAACCAGTCGGGTTTGATGGTTATACGGAAAACGCTGGTTCGTTACAGTTTAATTATCCAATTGAACAAATTAATGTTGGGTTTGGTCAAGGGGTGATGGTAACAACTTTACAGATGTTACAAGCATATTCAGCATTTTTTAATGAGGGCAAAATGTTGAAACCATATGTGGTGGAGATGATTAAAGATCCGACTTCTGCGGAAATTACTTATCTGGCTGAACCCACGGTAGTAGGTCAACCGATTAAAGCTAGTACCGCTAATCAGATGCAAGCGTTGATGAAACAAGTCGTAGAAATTAATTATGGAACCGGGCACTATTATCAACAAGCAAGTTTTGGTGTAATGGGTAAGACTGGTACCGCTCAAATCTTTACCGATGGTAGTTATCAAAAGGGCGAAAACCTCGCTTCGGTTGTTTTAGCTTTCCCGAGTGAGGCTCCCCGCTTTTTATTGTTTTATGCATTTGAAGCCCCATTTACTCGAACGATGCATGCTAAAAGCGACATCGTTAATGAATTTATCTATCAAATCGGCTTGGAATATGGTTTAATTAATAAGGACTCAATTCCTAATCCGACGGGTCCAAATGTTGAGTTAATTAAAACAGTCATGCCTAATTTAA
>CAZAZP010000053.1:0-2636 GCA_964489695.1 uncultured Erysipelotrichaceae bacterium
GCTACTTTACACTTATGGTGAAGAGCGTTACGCGCAGTTAATTGTTAAAGGTATCTTGCAGGCGCGCGCTGACCAACCACTAACAACAACATTTGAGTTAGTTGATGTGATTAAAAGTGTTTTACCAGGTCGAGTTTTACGCCAAAAAGGTCATCCCGCTAAACAAACTTTTCAAGCTTTACGGATAGCGGTTAATGATGAGCTAACTAGTTTAAAAAAGGTTTTAACAACCGGGTTAGACTTATTAAATCCAGCTGGGCGCATGGCGGTCATTACGTTTCATTCTTTAGAAGACCGCTTGGTCAAACAGTCCTTTAATCAAGTGAGCCAAATTCAGGTTGATAAACGTTTAGTCTTACCCGCCGCTGAGTTACCTCAACCAGCGTTCTGCTTGGTAAATAAAAAACCTATTCTGCCGACTGAGGCAGAAATCCAACAAAACCACCGCTCGCAAGGAGCGAAATTACGCATTATTGAAAAGAGGTGAGAATTGTGAGTAAAGTAAAACATATTAAACGACGCCGCAAATTACGTAAACGAGCTTTTTCAGTTTTCTTTTTTGGTTTGGCTTTAATCGTTTATTTAATGTCTTCAATCTTCTTAAAAGCTTACACGTTCTCCTTAAGTGCGGAATTGAAACGAACTCAAAATGAAATTCAAACTGCCAATCAAAAGCGTGACATCTTACGGGATGAAATCGCGCAATTAACTAATCGGGAGCGCGTCTTAGAAATCGCTCGGCAAGCTGGCTTAACTAACAACCAAGAAAACATTACTTATTTACCAATCGGAGATTAACATGAAACGGCATAATTGGCATGTGTTATTGATTTTTGGTGTCATTACCTTAATCATGGCACTTTTATTAGTCAATATTTTTTATATTATAGTTTTTAAGACTCATTTTAATAGTCACACTGATATTGAGAAATACAGTAAAAACGTTGGCCAATATACTGAAATCCTTCAAGCCAAAAGAGGTACGATTTATGATAGTCAACAACATCCTTTAGCACTCGATGTTACTTCATATAAAATAATTGCTAATCTCGATAAACAAAGATTTAATTATGCTGGAGAACCAGCCCATGTGGTTGATCCAGTTTTTACTGCGCAACAATTAGCCCAATATTTAAAAGCCAGTGAACAAACGTTAATTGGCTATTTAAGTCGAACGGATGCTTTACAAGTTGAGTTAGGAGTGGCGGGAAAAGATCTGACTGCCCAAACGAAAGAACAAATTAACCAGTTAAATTTGCCGGGCATCAGTTTTGTGAAGACAGTTTCGCGCCGCTATCCGGAAGGGGATTTCGCATCTTATATGTTAGGCTTTGCGCGTTATCAAGAGACTAAACAAACCATCATTGGCGAGATGGGGTTAGAAAGCATCTTTAACCAAACACTACTTGGTACCAATGGTTATCGAAAATATCCCGCCAGTAAAGGCACAAATATTATGTTACCCGGTGCTCAAGTAGAAACCAATCCTGAAGTATCTGGCCAAGATATTTATTTAACGCTTAATTATGCTGCCCAAAATTGGTTGGAACAAGCGTTAGCTAAAACTATGGTAGAAAAAAATGCTTCTCATGCTTGGGGTGGGTTGATGGAGCTCAGTACTGGTCGCATTTTAGCTATGAGTAGTTATCCAAGCTTTAACCCTGAACTGGTTAACCTTAGTGATTATGTTAATTATAATACGCGCTATTTATTTGAGCCCGGTTCGACCTTTAAAGCCTTTACCTATGCGGCTGCGCTAGATGCTGGAGTTTATCCAACTGCCAAATATGATTCATCTATTTTTTATATTGATGTGGTGGATGGTGTGATGAAACGTGCGCTAAAACGGACGAAACACGGGGCGATTAGTAACGCCTTAAGCAATTCTTGGGGTATGTTAACTTTTGATGATGGCTTTGTGTTATCTTCCAATGTCGCAATTGCGGAACTATTAACCAATTATTTAAAACCAGCTACTTTTAGACAATATTTAAATGATTTTGGTTTTTTTCAACCAGTCGGGTTTGATGGTTATACGGAAAACGCTGGTTCGTTACAGTTTAATTATCCAATTGAACAAATTAATGTTGGGTTTGGTCAAGGGGTGATGGTAACAACTTTACAGATGTTACAAGCATATTCAGCATTTTTTAATGAGGGCAAAATGTTGAAACCATATGTGGTGGAGATGATTAAAGATCCGACTTCTGCGGAAATTACTTATCTGGCCGAACCTACGGTAGTAGGTCAACCGATTAAAGCTAGTACCGCTCATAAGATGCAAGCGTTAATGAAACAAGTTGTAGAAATAAATTATGGAACCGGACACTATTACCAACAAGCAAGTTTTGGTGTAATGGGCAAGACTGGTACCGCGCAAATCTTTACCGATGGTAGTTATCAAAATGGCGAAAACCTCGCTTCGGTGGTGTTAGCTTTCCCGAGTGAGGCCCCCCGCTTTTTATTGTTTTATGCATTTGAAGCCCCATTTACTCGGACGATGCATGCTAAAAGCGACATCGTTAATGAATTTATCTATCAAATCGGCTTAGAATATGGTTTAATTAATAAGGACTCGATGCCTAATCCGACGGGTCCAAATGTTGAGTTAATTAAAACAGTCATGCCTAATTTAA
>CAZAZP010000054.1:0-2196 GCA_964489695.1 uncultured Erysipelotrichaceae bacterium
TCCAACTTTCTAAGCAAAACCAAAGTAATAACTACTACCTTTTTACATTACTTCTATTACTTAATTAACATCATACTATTTTAAAAGCTTTAATTACATCTTTTTGTAAAGATAAACCCACATTACAAAATATTGTCTACCTTCTTTTCTATCATAACATTTTAAGACGTTAGTTTTCGCAGTTTAAAAAATTCAGCTAATTATCTAACGCTGAAAATGCAAGGTTAAGATTATTCAGTAATTAAAATCCTACTTAATAAAGCAAGATCTTTAAAGTATATCCAGGCAATTAAAAAGGACTAAATTCTATTTTAGAATTTAGTCCTTGCTTAGTAATAATTAATCTTTTAATAATTGATTATTTTTTCTTATTTAATTTATCAAAAATATGTTTATTTTTTGAAGCAGTTTTAAATAGCGGAGCAGCTTTTTCAGTGGCTGGTTGTTCCGTTTCTTTTTCTGTGCTACTGGTCCGTTCTGGTTTAGGCAACAGATCTTTACGGGAAACGTTAACGCGACCCCGTTCATCAATTTCAATCACTTTAACGCTAATGATTTGACCAAGTTTTAACACATCTTCTGGTTTTTCAACTCGCTCATGGGCAATCTTCGACACATGAAGTAAGCCATCCGTTCCCGGGAATAATTCCACAAACGCTCCAAATTTTTCAATTCGGACAACTTTTGCTTCATAGATTTCGCCGACTTTCGCCACTTTAACAATATTTTCTATAAATGCTCGAGCTTTTTTAATCGCTTCAGCGTCATTATGATAGATGATTGTCCGACCATCCTCATTAATATCAATCTTAACATTATCGCTATCCGCAATAATTTGATTAATGACTTTACCACCTGGCCCAATTACGTCGCGAATCTTATCCACATCAATTTTAAACATCGCAATCTTCGGTGCATAGCGACCAACTTCGGGACGTGGTTCACTAATCGTCGCTAACATGTTTTCCATGATAATCTCACGACCAGCTTTCGCTTGCGTTAACGCTTCTTTTAAAATTTGTTCGGTAATACCCGCAATTTTGATATCCATTTGTAAAGCAGTAATACCACTAGGAGTTCCTGCTACTTTAAAGTCCATATCACCAAAGTGATCTTCCATTCCTTGAATATCCGTTAAAATCGAATAGTGATCAGCATAAGTGACTAAGCCCATCGCAATTCCAGCAACCGGCGCTTTAATCGGCACACCGGCGGCCATTAACGACATCGATCCCGCGCAAATACTAGCTTGAGAAGAGGAACCATTTGATTCTAAAACTTCCGCGACGACCCGAATTGCATAGGGGAATTCTTCTTCACTCGGTAAAATTTGAGCTAAAGCTTTTTCTCCCAAGGCTCCGTGACCAATTTCCCGGCGCCCTGGGGCTCCCATCCGACCGGTTTCACCCACTGAAAATGGTGGGAAGTTATAATGATGCATAAAGCGTTTTGTTTCAACATCACTTAAGTCATCAATAATTTGAGTGTCATTTAAGGCTCCCAACGTGGTAATTGATAAAACTTGCGTTTCACCGCGCGTAAATAAAGCACTACCATGAACCCGAGGTAATAAATCCACTTGCGAATTTAAGGGCCGAACTTCAGTTAAACCCCGACCATCTGGGCGAATCTTTTCAACTGAAATCAAACGTCTGACTTCATCCGCCACCACACTATGGCAGATTTCTTTGATTTGTTTTAAAGTTGTATTTTTCTCTTTTTCACTAGCATAAGTTTTAGTTTCATAATCTGCTAAAACTTCTGCTTCTAAGTCATCAATTTTTTGATAGCGAGCTAGCTTTTCTTTAATACTAACCGCTTGGCGTAAATCAGTTTCAACTTGCGCCAAAACTGCTTGTTTTAGCGTTTCATCAACACTGTAAAGTGCCACGGCCATCTTTTCTTTTCCAACTTTTTCGATAATTTCCGTTTGGAAAGCACAGAGTTTTTGGATCTCTTGTTGGCCTAACATTAAAGCAGCTAACATTAATTCTTCGCTAACTTCTTTAGCGCTGGCTTCCACCATATTAATCGCTTGAGCCGTCCCAGCTACTGTTAAGAGTAATTCAGATACTTCTTTTTGCGTTTGTGTAGGATTAACTACCAGTTCATGATCCACATAACCAATTTCGACGCCCGCAATTGGTCCATCAAACGGAATATTTGAGACCCCTAACGCTAAGGAAGAACCAAACA
>CAZAZP010000055.1:0-1763 GCA_964489695.1 uncultured Erysipelotrichaceae bacterium
TTTTTATTAACCGCACCTTCTAGACCTATTAAAGTGGCGTTTGGATCTAAGGTTTGACCAATACTTAATAAGTCATAAGCATTACCACCAGTACCGTGTAAATGAAAAATTAGATGTTTCTTACTTTTAGCTTCAATCACCTATTTCATCATTGTTCCTCATATTTATCTAAATGTTTCAATAACTTTTGGAGCTGATTTTCCTCTATTACACTAAATTGTTCAAACATAGGGCGGATTAAAGCTAAATGTTGGGCATAAACTTGTTCAAAATAATCCTTGCCTTTATCTGTTAACGATAAGTATTGAATCCGCTTGTCGTTTAGGTCTTTAGTGCGGCTAAGATAACCTTTAGTTGCTAAGTTAGTAATCACATAAGACATCGAGCTATTGGGAATTAAAACGGTATTAATTAGTTGTTGGGTGGTTAAGCTACCTTTAGTAGCTAAAGCTTCCAGGGCTGCAAATTCATTCACATTTAAATCCCAGCCACGTAATGATTGAGTTATTTTAGTCATCACACTTTGGTGGGCATTAAGAAAGATAGTTAAGCTTTTTAAATCTTTACTCATCAAAGTATTCCTTTTTAAACACCTTATTACTACGTACCGTATCAAATTCAGGTAATTGCGTTTCAATATAAGTTCGGTATTGGCGTAAATGAAGCGGTAAAGTTAGTTTCTCACCTAAGACTTCATAAGTCTCTTCATCATCAATAAAGCCTGGCCCATCAGTAGCTAATTCAAATAAGATATTTGGGTATAAACGGACATAGACTGATTTAAAATAGTAGCGATCAACTGAGCCAGAATTACGCTTTTTAAAGTCGTTTAAGCGCTTCTCCCAGGCTTTTAAATGAGCTGGATCTAAGACCCGAAAAGCGACGTGATGAACGCCCCCGTAACCCTGTTTAGCTAAGGGACTAGTTTTATCTTCTTTAATAATTACTTGAGCACCATGTCCGCCTTGGCCCATTTCATATAAAGCTAAGTCATTTTCTTGTGTCACAAAACGCAACTGTAAGACTTCTTTTAAGAGCTGATCCATCAAGGTAAGTGAGCTAACTGTCAGATAAATTGGCCCCAGCCCCGTAATGGCGAATTCATCAGGAACGGGGCCTAGATGCCAGGGCTCACCAGAGGTGACACCAACGTTATGTTCATCTGACCATAAGGCATAACGTTGTTGATCAAAGTCTTCAAAGTAAAGTACTTTACTCTTAAACAAGAGTTTTTCTTGGTAATTGATACCAAAATGATTAAAACGTTTAAGCCAATAATCATAAGCTTGATCATTTGGAATGCGGAAACCAGTCCGACTAATATCATGGGTACCAGCTTGACGTGGTCCAATGCCTTTAAAATCAAAGAAGGTCATATCAGTACCAGGATTACCGCGATCATCCGCAAAAAACAAATGATAGGTAGCTAAATCATCTTGATTAACGTTTTTCTTCACTAAGCGTAAGCCTAAGATATTAGTATAAAAGTCATATATTTTTTTAGCACTACTTGTAATAGCAGTAACATGATGAATACCTAATAAGGGTTTTATAGTCATATTTAGTTTCTCCTTTAATAACCTGATGTTATTTCGAATTGGAAATAATATCAAACCGTATGCTTCAAGTTAACGCATCTTATTTATAAAGTAGCCAAAACTTTAATACTCTAAAATAATAAAAGATTAAAGAACTTATTAAGTTTTTTGATAAAGTCCTTATAATTGTGTAAAAGTAAAAAAGCCATAGAGCTCTGTTATGAT